>JASJBF010000023.1 GCA_030066685.1 Kiloniellales bacterium
GACGCCGGCGACGGCACCTTCGACATCTCCTACGAGCTCGTGGTCGACAAGATCGAGTGAGCGGGTCTCGCGCCGTCCCGACCTTCGGGACGGAGGGCCCGCCATCGTCCGGACCCGGCGGCCGATGCCATCGTGCGCGCCTGCCCCGGCGCGACCCGACCGGGCGCCGCGCCCGGGCTTCGTCCGCGATAAAACTTCAGATTGTGTCATTCCGCACATCACAACCCTCGGCTAGGGTCTAGCGTCTCCCCAAGCGCGGCCGATCCGCCCTCTGGGCTCGCCGCCGAGATCCCCGCCCGTCGAAGGGCGGCCCCACCGACTGCAAGCCGTCTCCCGCTTCGCGCGGGCAGGTGCAACCCCTGTCGGGCCGCCGCGGCGCGCCGCCTGCGGCCCGGCACGCAACGCTCGGAGGCTGACATGCCGAAGGACATCGCGGTCGTATCCTACAACCTCAACACCGCCTCGAGCCTGACCCAGGACGCGGTGGTCTTCCGGGACACCTTGAACGCCAACGGCTACTCGGCGGAGCTGATCCACCAGTGGGCCTTCCGGGAGCCCAGCGAAGCCGACTTCAAGCGGGAGCACGACTGGGAACGCTACGACGGCGTCGTGATCTGCAACTTCTACGACTTCTGGAACCTGCGCGAGCTGATCCGCTCGGGCCGGCCGGTGGTCCTGGCCAACATCGGCTACGTCGACGACCTCGGCCTGGGCGAGCGGTTGCAGGAGCACGTCTCGGAGGACGACTTCGAGGTCGTCGACGCTGTCCATCCCATCACCGCCGGGGCGGGCGTGCCGGCCGGGTCGCTCGACATCGGCAGCGCGGTCTGGCTCGACTCGACCTCGACCCACAATCACCACGTCGACGTGCTGGTCACGACCCTGGCCAACCGCGCGGTCCTGGCCGCCCACAAGGACCGCCCGCTGGTCTACTTCGGCTGGTACCGCATGTCCCAGGCCTCGACCGGCAGCGCCCTCTTCGACCTCCTGGTCCAGAGCGCCAACTGGGCCTTCTCCGGCCCCTGAGCGGCGGCGCTGAGATCTCCCTCCCCCTTGTGGGGGAGGGTGGGGAGGGGGGCTGCCGGCCAGGAACCCGAACAGCGGAGAGGTCGCGCGGCCAGCGCCTCGTAGCGGCCTCGCCACGTCGGCCGCCCTTCGTAGGCCAGGAGCCCGTCAGTTTTCTGGAGACACTGCACCCATTTCTGATGTCCCGGAGCTGGCCGCCTTAGACTGCGGGCGACGCCGTCCGGATTCCTTCGTCCTGGAATGTACTCTTGCCAAGTCGCGGGTCTGCCGGTCAAAGAAGGCGAACCAAAGCTAAGGAAACAAGCATACTGTCCCCCTAGTTCGCAGGCTGCTGCGAGTCCTTACAAGAAGCAGGAGCGTGAAACAGAGCAAGATAGGATAAAAGTCCCAAGGCTCGTTGAAGCTCGGTCTCGCCAAGTGGATCCTAACAAGAAACAGCCAACGGAAAATTTGAAGTCCTGAAGCTCTTCGTAAGCCGAAAACACTATTGATGTCCTTGCTCTTCTCGGGCTAGTTGTATTCAATACCTGAGGCGAGACAACAACAACACATTATGCGGAATGCAATGCAAGAGGAGTTTATTCCGTCATCCACGATCCATAGTGAGCTTGCAGGAAAGCTGAACTTCGCTTGCCATCAGAGCGCGTTCTCGTTCTTGCGAGATTTGCGAATCGAGAACGACGATTTGGAAGCTCGCTTGGATGACGTTCTGGTAACACTAACATCAGATCCAGGCTTCTTGGTCCCCAAGTCCTGGCGACTGGATCGGATTGCACCGAATGGGTCAGTATCGGTCAAGGACCGCGATCTCAAGCTGAACGGGGGATTTCTTCTCGACCTGACAGAAGCTATACGCGGGACGGTTACGATCTCAGTAGAGAAAGGCGGGCTAGTTATCGCGGAGGAGACAAAGCCCGTTGAACTGCTCGCATACAATGAATGGGGTGGCGCCGGATACATGCCGGAACTGCTCGCTGCCTTCTCAATACCAAACGATCCAGCTGTGGATCGTGTTCTGCACGACGCCACCATGGTTCTACGCAGGGCGGGCAAGCCAGATAGGATTGACGGCTATCGATCAGGCAGCCGACAGCGTGTTTGGGAGATTGCGTCGGCCATATACACGGCAATTGCCAACCTCGGCATTAGCTACGCGGTGCCGCCAGCTAGCTTCGAAGAGAACGGACAGAAAATCAGGCTTCCAGGCCAAGTTCTCGATGGTCGAGTCGCTACGTGCCTCGATACTACGATGCTCTTCGCATCAGCGCTGGAACAAGCTGGCTTGAACACAATCGTAGCCATGCCCAACGAGCACGCGATTGTGGGCGTTTGGTTGCAACCTGAAGAGCTTGCTACGATTGTTATTGATGAGGCGGAAACGCTGCGAAAGCGAATCCAGCTTAAGGAGTTAGTTTTCATCGAAACGACCCTTGTCACTAGTCATCCCGCACCGCCGTTCTCTAGAGCGGTAATAACCGCGGCTGAGACTATAACTCCTGACAAGGACAGCACCTTCAATTCAGCTGTCGACATTCGCAGGGCAAGGGCGCATAAAATCAATCCTTTAGGCTTAAGGATTGCTGACTCCACTGGTGTTGCCCAAGCAAATAAAGACCACGTTGTCCGAATGTCGCTTGAGGAAGCTCCGGCGCTTCCTGATTTCGACAACGATCCAGAAGATGAAGAAGTTGTTGATTCACCAGAAGGTCGGATTGAGCGTTGGCAACGCAAGCTCTTGGATCTGACAGCCCGCAACCCCTTGCTAAACCATAGGTCGACTAAGGCAAGCCTTCGGATCATTTGCCCACAGCCGGGACTGTTAGAAGATAAGCTTGCCGAAGGAACGAGGATTTCAATTCAGCCGGTTCCAGAGCCGTCCACAAAGGGGCAGGATCAGGAATTGCACCAGCGACGGACTGGTGAGTTAATCTCCGAGGAGTATGCCCGGGACGCATTGGAAAGAAGGCAGGTCCTAGTTGACCTATCGAAAGAGGATCTTTCCCGTCGCGCGGTCGAGATATACAGGAAAGCTCAAACAGCACTTCAGGAGGGTGGTTCAAACACGCTTTATCTGGCGCTAGGTTTCCTTCTGTGGAAACGAGATGAAAAGGACGAGCGGCGATTTCGTGCCCCGTTGATACTGCTGCCAGTAACGCTCGAGAGAAAGTCTGTCCGTAGTGGCATAAAGATGTTGGCGCACGATGACGAGCCACGATTCAATACTACACTTCTTGAGATGCTTCGTCGAGATTTTCAGATTGATATTCGGGGCTTGGACAGCGTGCTGCCACAAGATGACAGTGGGATAGATGTTGACGGTGTCTGGAATACCGTTCGTAGGGCGGTAAGAGACGCACCAGGCTTTGAAGTCGTCAATGATGTGGTTCTTGGCCACTTCTCTTTCGCGAAGTATCTAATGTGGAAGGACTTGGTAGACCGCACGGATGCGCTTCGCGAGAGCCCAATTGTAAAGCACTTGATTGATACGCCGCGGGATCCGTATCGGAGTGAAATCTCTTTCGTCCATCATGATGAAATTGATCAGAAATATAGGCCGGCTGATTTCCTGACGCCATTGCCGGCAGACGCATCTCAAATGGCTGCTATTGCGACTGCAGATTGCGGTAAGGACTTCATTGTCATTGGCCCGCCAGGAACTGGAAAGAGTCAAACGATCAGCAACCTGATTGCGCATTTTCTAGGAAAAGGTAAAACAATTCTGTTTGTTTCCGAAAAGATCGCTGCTTTAGAGGTGGTGCATAAACGCCTTAATGATATTGGCTTAGGTCAGCATTGCCTTCAGCTTCATTCCAACAAAGCTCGCAAGGCGGACGTCTTGAACCAGCTGCGCAACGCATGGTTGCCTGTGCAAGAGAAGACGGTCGACGTCTGGGAAAGGGAGGCGGAGAAGCTCCTTATTCTTCGAAACCGGCTCAATCTTGTCGTGGATCGTATGCACTTGGTGCGGCGAAACGGAATGACGGCCCATCACGCAATTGGAGTTAAAGTCCGTGATGAGGAGTTCGCTGGACGGCTAAGGTTCTCTTGGCCGAGCGCAGATCAGCACGACAAGGCTCAGTTGGACTTAATGCGCGATGCTGTAGAGAAGCTTCGTGTGCAGGTCGCGGCAGTGAGGGATGTCTCTGAAAGCCCGTTCCTACTCGTGGGAAAGGGCGATTGGTCACCCCATTGGGAAGCCCAGGTTGTTGAGAAGGCTGGCCTTCTATCCACTTCAGCCAAGGAGACAGACCAGGCTTGTGAGGCGCTTCTGAATGCTGTTGGAATTGTGGTCGCTGATCGCACCATGATGCGATTGGAAGCGTTGGGCAACCTCGCAGAGATCCTGATAGATTCTCATCGGCAACAGACTGCCTTCGCGCTCGACCCAGACGGGCCGGATCGGATCGAGGCGCTTGAAGAAGCTGTGCAGCGACTAGGGTCCTATGCCGAAGCGCAAGCGGAGCTAAGTTGTGCCTACGACCCGATGGCTTGGCGTCAGATAGATGGTGACCAAGTTCGACGCCGGTGGCACCAAGCGGAAAGGGCTTGGTGGCCAAAGAGTTTCTTTGCCCGGCGCCGGGTGATCAAGGATATGCAAGCCTCTGGCGCTCATGGACATCCAGATCCAGCGACTGATGCGGGAACGCTGGAGCGCCTGCGGATCGAGGGCGAGGCTATCGACCGCCTAGACAAAGTCCTTTCGGGCTTCAAAGACTGGAGAGGTCATACGACAAACCCAGAAGCTGTCCTCGCTCTCCAAGCTCTAGGGCAGCGGGCGCGTATTGCGGTTAGTAAGTTAGCAGACGATGCTCAAGCATTGACAGAACTGCGCGCTAAGATTCGTACTGTGCTGTATGACGGCAATGACCTGCTAGCGCAAGAAGCAATCGTCGGACGGGCAGCCGGAGCATTCTTGGCGAAGATCCAAGGGTTCCAGCGTGCGTGTGAAGCGTTCGAGGCGATCGCTGGGCAATCTGTACGAAACACGTTCGCGGCTTCGGAGAAGGCGCTAGATGCAATCAGGCAGACAGCGGACACGATTGCCGGTCGTCATGCTGAACTCCGAGATTGGTGCGGTTGGCGTCGGCGACGAACAGAGGCTTTTGACCTAGAGTTGGGTCCGTTGGTGGAAGCAATTGAGCAGGGGCGTGTGCCAACGGAAGAAATTGAGGATACCTTTGAAGCCGCCTATTGCACTTGGTGGTCGAGCGCTCTGATAGGCGAGGACGAAGTATTGCGCACTTTCTCTACGCCGGAACATGTTGCCAATATCTCGAAGTTCCGAGAGCTTGATGACCGATTTCAGGAAACAACAGCCGCGTACATTTCCGCAAAGCTAGCGGGACAGCTTCCAGGCTCCGATCAAGTGGGGCGAACTTCGTCCTGGGGAATTTTACGACATGAGCTTCAGAAGAAGAGACAGCATAAGCCAGTACGACAACTAATCGAGGAAATCCCGGATGTCCTAACTTGCCTAGCGCCTTGCCTGATGATGTCTCCCCTTTCCGTTGCGCAATACTTGCCGGCAAATCAGGCCTTGTTCGATGTCGTGGTTTTTGACGAAGCGTCGCAGATCACTGTCTGGGATGCAGTTGGCGCACTTGCACGCGGAAGGCAAGCTATCGTCGCGGGTGATCCGAAACAGATGCCGCCGACCAATTTCTTTGCTAGAGCCGATGAAGATCCAGACGGTGATGTTGATGTCGAAGGTGATCTTGAGAGTATTCTCGATGAAATGCGGGGAGCAAGCGTTCCGGAGCACACGCTAAATCTCCATTACCGCTCCCGTCGAGAGAGTCTGATAGCATTTTCAAACAGTCGCTACTATGACAACAGCTTGGTGACATTTCCTGCGCCTGTTAATCCAGACCTTGGGGTGCGGCTCATCCGGCCGGATGGATTCTACGCTCGCGGAAAAGCGCGCCATAACGAAGGAGAGGCCAAGGCCATTGTCGCCGAAGTCCTGCGTAGACTCGCTCACCATGATTCCGAGGTGCGTGACCTCTCCATTGGTGTGGTCACGTTCAACTCGGAACAGCAGACCCTAATCGAAAACCTTTTGGATGAAGCTCGTTCTCGGAACCCAGACATCGAATGGGCGTTCGCAAGTGAGAGTACGCTGGAGCCAGTCTTCGTCAAGAACTTGGAGACTGTTCAAGGCGATGAGCGCGATGTGATCTTGTTTAGCATTACCTATGGTCCAGATCAGAGCAACCATGTGACCATGAATTTTGGGCCGCTAAACCGCGAGGGTGGGGAGCGGCGGCTTAATGTGGCGATGACACGAGCCCGCTCTGAAATGACTGTGTTCTCTACGCTCGATCCAGCTCGCATCGATTTATCACGAACTCAAGCCCGAGCGGTAGCTGATTTGAAGCATTTTCTGGAGTATGCAGAACGTGGGCCGTCTGCACTTGGAACATCGGTCTACGGTTCCATTGGCGATTTCGAGTCACCCTTCGAATCAGCAGTCGCTAGTGCCCTCCGAGATAAGGGCTGGCAAGTGCACCCCCAGATCGGCGTGTCTGCCTATCGGATCGATCTAGGGGTTGTAGATCCTGACGAACCTGGTACCTACCTAGCTGGCGTCGAATGCGACGGAGCGATGTACCACAGCTCTTCATTCGCACGTGAGCGGGACAAGATTCGTCAGTCAGTCCTTGAGGGGCTTGGCTGGAACCTTTTTCGCATCTGGTCGACCGATTGGTGGACAAACAAAGAGAAGTCGCTAGAAGTTTTGCACGACGCACTACAAGAGCGCTTGGAAGCTGATCGGACGATGCGTCGGGAGCAGGCCGAGGCTGAAGCCGAGAGATTGAACAGCGCAGAAGAGTCAGCCGTTGGTGCCTTAGCTGCCGCTGATGATGGCGAGAGAACTGAAGCGGAGTTGATTGATCCGCTCCCTAATGAAGATGCTGATTTTCCCGTCGGATCCGAACTAGAGGCAAACTCGCAAGAGAGGAACTTGCGAATGCTGGCAGAGAAGGGTTCTCAACAACATCATATGAACTCGCCGAATTTTCAGTTTGGTTTTTCAGATGATGTCTTTACTGATCACGCCAATATCTACCTCGCTACACAATTTGACGGCGGCAAATATGTTGCAGAGCCGGGAGCCTTCTATGGTCAGGAGTATTCACGTCGCTTGTCGGCGATGATCGATCATGTGATAGATTCAGAGGGTCCAATCCATGAAGATGTTCTGGTGCGCCGTATTGCTCGCCATCACGGCTTTCAACGTTCTGGTCGGCAGATTCGTGAGAGCATTGTGGGGCTAGCGAAGCGCCGGCGTGGCCGAACTAAAGAGAATGTCGGTCTTTTCTTCTGGCCCAAAGGTACAGTCAAGGACCGGATTGCACCGGCTCGTCATAAGAACCGCGATGAGGAAATGCGCAAGGTGGAGTATATCTGCGTTGAAGAGCTTAAGGCTATACGCCGTGCTTGCGCCTGTAGTGACCCGGTAGAATTCGCTCGCTGTTTAGGGATAGCGCGGCTCAGCAGCGCCTCTCGTCGACGCCTAGAAATGGTCATCCGAAAAGACAAAGCCTAGTTGCTGCAAGGTGATCCTTTCGCATTTACAGACAGCGTCAACAGGCTGACAAGTTCGAATCAGCGATCCACGGCCCAGAGCTTACAATCCGCCTCGGAGATCGATCCACTCGGCATTCCTTTGCGATAGCTCGACGGATGGCTTCAATTCACCCCCTCCACACCACCAGATCGATCTCCACCCGTGCATCCCGCGCCAGCGCCGTTACGCCGACGCAGGTGCGGGCCGGGCGGCGGGTCTCCTCGAAGTATTCGGCGTAGACCCGGTTCATTGCCTCGTAGTCCGCCTCGAAGTGGGTCAGAAAGACCCGGGCCATGGCCACGTGTTCGAAGCCCAGGCCCAGGCTGGCCAGGACCTCGCGCAGGTTCTCCATGGTCTTGCGGGTCTGGGCCTCGATGCCGGCGGGCAGGGGGGCCTCGGGCGCGGCGGCGTCGATCGGCAGCTGGCCGGTCACGAAGACCCAGCCCCCGGCCTCGGCGGCGTGGCTGTAGGGCGCCACCGGAAAGGGCGCCGTGCCGACCATGTGGAAATGCAGTTGTGACATCGGGGTTCCTCCCTATCTTGTCACCTGACGCAGCTTCGCCGCCCGGCGGCGCGGCGCGCAAGCTTTCCGAAAGCCCTTCAGGCCAAGATCCGGCGATGGCCCGCCCGACCGCCCCGCATCGCGATGCCCCGCGTCTAGACGCCCCCCAGCCCGACGCCCGGCGTCCGGACGCCCCTTCCGCCGAGGCCCATCCCGGGCAGAAGGGGCCGCGCCGCCGCCTGCTGGTCATCCTCAACCCCACCGCCGGGCGCCGCCACCGCGGCCGCTGCCGCGCGACCCTGGAGCGGCTGCGCGCCCTGGGCTGCGCCGTCACCCTGCGGGAGACCACGGCCGCGGGCGAGGCCAGCGCGCTCGCCCGCGCCGCCGATCCGGCCGCCTTCGACGGCGTGGTCGCGGCCGGCGGCGACGGCACCGTCAACGAGGTCATCAACGGCCTGATCGGGATCCCCCTGCCGCTCGCCCTGCTGCCGCTCGGCACCGCCAACGTCCTGGCCGCCGAGATCGGCCTCGGCCTTGCGCCCGAGACGGTCGCCCGGGCCATCGTCGAAGGGCCGCGGCGGCGCATCGCTTGCGGCCGGGCCGGCGACCGCTACTTCACCCAGATGGCCGGGGTCGGCTTCGACGCCCAGGTGGTCGAGAACGTCGACCTCGCCCTCAAGCGCCGCATCGGCAAGGGCGCCTACGTGCTCGAGGCCCTGCGCCAGGCGGTCCGCTTCGGCTTTCCGACCTACCGCGTCACCGCCGACGGCGAGTCCTTTACCGCCGCCTCGGTCATCGTCGCCAAGGGCAAGCACTACGCCGGGCGCTACCTCCTGGCGCCCGAGGCCGCGATCGAGGACCCGGTCTTCCAGGTCTGCCTCTTCGAACGCGGCGGCCCCCTCGCCGTCGTCCGCTACGCCCTGGCCCTCCAGACCGGCCGCCTGCCGGCCCGCCCCGACCTGCGCCGCCTGCCGGCCCGCCACATCACCATCGAGGGCCCCGCCGGCGACCCGGTCCAGGGCGACGGCGACACCATCGGCCGCCTCCCCATCGAGATCGCCATCGTCCCCGACGCCATCGACCTCATCTTCGCCGCCGGCTGAGCGCGCGGCGGAGCTCTGCTCGGCTAAGGTCGCTGTTTCACCCCCACCCCACCCTCCCCCATCAAGGGGGAGGGCTTTTTCAAAGCGGCCCTTTCTTCCGCTTCGACGCAAAAGGAGGGGGCTCGAAGGCGCCGAGCCCGCGCCCTGACTCCCTCCCCCTTGATGGGGGAGGGTGGGGTGGGGGTGGCACACCTGCGCCGGCAAGCGGGCACCACCGGCTTCGCGCGGTGGGGGTGGCACACCGCCGCCCGCAAGCGGAAACCACCAGCCTCGCGCCTCGGCATCCTCATGCTTCGACAGGCTCAGCATGAGGGCGTTCTTTCACCTCGTCCGCGCGTACGCGCTGGGCTACGCCCTTTGTCGAAGGGCGAGGTCGGCACGCCGTCGGAGCCGCACAAGCGCCCAGCTTTTGACTGCAAATTCCCGCAAAATCCTGCATCTCACCCCCTTTCCCGCCCTTCCTGGACAAGAACGCAGTCCCACGCGTAGTCTCCCGCGGCGGGAGACAGAGCCATGCAGGACTTCGCCGCCGCCTTCGGCCTGGCCTTCGAGCTGATCCTCGGGGCCGATCCGGCGCTGACCGAGATCGTCGGGCTGTCGCTGCGGGTCAGCCTGACCGCGGTCGCCATCGCCGGCGCCCTCGGCCTGCCCCTGGGCGCGGCCCTCGCGGTCTTCCGCTTCCCCGGCCGCCAGGCGCTGATCGTGGTGGTCGGGGCGCTGATGGGCCTGCCGCCGGTGGTCGTGGGGCTCTGCGTCTACCTGCTGCTGTCCAACGCCGGACCGCTCGGGGTGCTCCAGCTGCTCTACACCCCGACCGCCATGATCGTCGCCCAGACAATCCTGGTGGCGCCGATCGTCGCGGCCCTGACCCGCCAGCTCCTGGAAGAGCTCCACGCCGAGTACGACGAGCAGCTCCGCTCCTTCGCCGTCGGCCGCCTGGCGACCCTGGCGACCCTGCTGTGGGACGGCCGCTACGGCCTCCTGACCGTGGCGCTGGCCGGCTTCGGGCGGGCCATCGCCGAGGTCGGCGCGGTGATCATCGTCGGCGGCAACATCAACCACGTGACCCGGGTCATGACCACCGCCATCGCGCTCGAGACCTCCCGGGGCGACCTCGCCTTGGCGCTCGCCCTGGGTATCGTGCTGATTCTGCTGGCCCTGGCGGTCAACGCCGCGGTCCTCTCCCTGCGCGGCACCGCGGCGCGCGCCGCCTATGCCTGAGGGCGGGGGCCGGATCGTGGCGGAGACCCGGACGAGGGAGGGCGCGGCCGGCCTGCTGCCGCTCGCGGTCGAGGGCCTGGTCTTCGAGGCCGGCGGCCGGCGCCTGATCGACGGCCTCGACCTCCGGCTCGCGGCCGGGCCGCTGACCGTGGTCCTGGGCCCCAACGGCGCCGGCAAGAGCCTGCTGCTGCGCCTGCTGCACGGCCTGATCGCCCCCGCCGCCGGCCGCATCGCCTGGGCCGGCCGGGCGCCGGACCGGAGCCTGCGCCTGCGCCAGGCCCTGGTCTTCCAGCGCCCGGTGCTGCTGCGCCGCTCGGTCGCCGCCAACCTGCGCTACGCCCTGGCCGCCCACGGCATCCGCGGCCCCGAACGCCAAGCCCGCAGCGACCAGTGGCTGGCCCGCGCCGGCCTGGCCGCGCTCGCCCGCCGCCCGGCGCGCCTGCTCTCCGGCGGCGAGCAGCAGCGCCTGGCCCTGGCCCGGGCGCTGGCCTGCGAGCCCGAGGTGCTGCTGCTCGACGAGCCCACCGCCAGCCTCGACCCGGCCTCGGCCCTGGCCATCGAGACCCTGATCCGCGCCGCCCGCGACGCCGGCACCAAGGTCGTCCTGGTCACCCACGACCTGGCCCAGGCCCGCCGCCTGGCCGAGGAGGTGGTCTTCCTCGACCGCGGCCGGGTCGAGGAGATCGCCCCCGCCGCGGCCTTCTTCGAGAAGCCGGCCTCGGAGCGGGCCCGCGCCTTCGTCGCCGGCCGCCTGCTGCCCTAGGACTCCGGACCCAAAGATGAACTATAGTGCAGGAGGGAAAACGTGACCGGACGTATAATTCCTGTTCTCGCCGCGGCCCTCCTGGCCGCCCTCGCCGCCCCAGGACCGGCCGCGGCGGAGGAGCGCTTCATCCTCCTCCAGTCGACCACCTCGACCCAGAATTCCGGGCTTTTCGACGCCATCCTGCCGGGCTTCACCGCGGCCACCGGGATCGAGGTCCGGGTGGTCGCGGTCGGCACCGGCCAGGCCCTGAAGAACGCCCGCAACGGCGACGGCGACGTCCTGCTGGTCCACGCCGTGGAGGCCGAAGAGGCCTTCGTTTCAGAGGGTTACGGGGTCAAACGTTTCGACGTCATGTACAACGACTTCGTCATCGTCGGCCCGCCCGCCGACCCGGCCGGGATCGCCGGCCTCAGCGACGCCACCGCCGCCCTCAAATCCATCGCGGCGGCCAGGGCGCCCTTCGCCTCGCGCGGCGACGACAGCGGGACCCACAAGAAGGAGCTGGCGCTCTGGCGGGCGGCCGGGCTCGACCCTGTGGCGGCCAGCGGCACCTGGTACCGCGAGACCGGCTCGGGCATGGGTGCCACCCTGAATGTCGCGCTCGGCATGGGCGCCTACACCCTGACCGACCGCGGCACCTGGATCGCGTTCAAAAACAAGGGGAATTTCGGGATCCTGGTCGCCGGCGACGCGCGGCTCTTCAACCCCTACGGCGTGATCCTGGTCAACCCGGCCCGCCATCCCCGGGTCAAGGCGGCCGACGGCCAGGCCTTCATCGACTGGCTGACCGGCCCCGACGGCCAGGCCGCCATCGCCGCCTACAAGCTTGAGGGTCAGCAGCTGTTCTTTCCGAATGCCGGGGACGGCGGCGGGAGCTGACCTCCGCTTCGCAGACAACCGATCGCGCGATCTGGAAGGGGCGCCCGCGGGCGCTTCATCTCCGGGCCCAGGCGTAGGATGATGGGGCCTCTCACTGCAGGAGGACGACCATGACGCACCTCAGGATTTCTCCGGCGGCGCTCGCGCTCCTGCTCGCGCTGGCCGGCTGTGCGCGGGCCGACGCCGGCGAGGCCGCGGACTGCGTGCCGACCGAGGCCGATTCCCTGGGGCCCTTCTACGTCTCGGGCACGCCGCTGCTCAACGACCTGAACCGGCACGGCAAGCCGGGCGAGGCCCTGCTGCTGACCGGGAGTATCCGCTCCGCGGCCGGTGAGCGGCCGCCGATCGCCGCGGCGCAGGTCGAGATCTGGCAGACCGACGGCGAGGGCGACTATCACCCGCGCGCCGACGGCGACGTCGCGGACTATGACGACGCCGAGATCGACCTGCGCGGCACCGTGATCACCGGCGCAGACGGGATCTACAGCGTGCGAACCCTGGTGCCGGGCGGCTATTTCCCGCGCCCGCGCCACTTCCACTACCGGATCTCCGCGCCGGGCCACGCGACCCTGGTGACCCAGCTCTACATCACCGGCGACGGCCTGCTGGGCCAGGCGGGCGGCGACTGCCGCCATGCGCCCCTCGCGCCGACAAGTGAGGGATTGGTCTACCAGGCGCCGGACATCTACCTGGCGGCGGAGTGAAGGACGGCGGAGAGCGGAGCTTCCGGAGGATCCGGGACGAGGGGAAGCTGCATCGTCCGCGGTGCCGCTGTCCGGACCCCTGGCCATCGCGATCGCCTGCGCTCCACCTCACGGCCCGTTGTAGCGGATCTGGCCGTGGTCGGTGAGGTCGTAGCCGCCGAGCTCGGCGGCGCGGGCGGCGAAGGCCTCGCTGCGGCAGAAGGCGAGGAGGCGCTGGAGCGGGGGCTCGAAGGCGTCGCGGCGCCAGAGCAGGAGGTCGTAGCGCTCGCGGAACAAGGGCAGGAAATCGAGGCGGTGCTGGCGGGCCACGGTCTCGACGGCGAAGCCGGCGTCGGCCTTGCCCGCGGCGACCGCGAGCGCGACGTCGGCCTCGTTGCGGGCCGGCGGCTGCAGCAGGGTGAGGGCCGATAGGGCCATCCCGGCCTGCTCCAGCAGGTGGCCGAGCAGGAGGGTGCTGCCGGCGCCCTGCTGGCGCGGCACCAGGGTCAGGCCGGCCAGGTCCTCGAGCCCGGCGATGCCCCTGGGGTTGCCGGGCGGCAGGACCAGGCCCTGGCGGCGCCAGGCCCAGGCGATGAGGACCAGGGGCAGGCCCGGCGCGGCCCGGCGCAGCTCGCCCAGGTTCCAGTCGCCGCCCGCGCCTCCGGGGTCCGGCTCGTAGACGTGGAGGCCTGCGCCCAGCGCCTTGCCGGCGGCGACCCGGGCCAGGCCGTCGAGGCTGCCGTCGAAGAAGGTCGCGAGCTCGCTGCCGGACTCGCGCAGGGCCCAGTCGAGCAGGGGGTCGTGGCTGCCGGCGATGACCGCCGGACGCTGGGCCAGGCTCTCGGTGCCGCCGGCGAAGTCGACCCGGCGGCGGACCCAGGCCTCGACCAGCTCGCGCGGGAAGATCAGCTTGCCGGTGACCCGGCTCACGGGGATCGCGTTCTCGGCGACCAGCTCGTAGACCTTGCGCTCCTTGATCCGGAGCAGCGCGGCGACCTCCTTGGTGGTCAGGAAGTCGGGCATGGCGTCGATTGCCCGGGCGTCTTTTCCCGATTCGAGCTTGGGGCCCTTCGGGGATCACCCCCTCCCAACCCTCCCCCATCAAGGGGGAGGGCTGAATGGGCTGGCCGCTGCGGCTTGCTCCCTCCCCCTTGATGGGGGAGGGCTGGGGAGGGGGTGACTCTCCGCAGTCTGCACGAGCGCACTACGGCGTGACCTCCGTGGGGACGGGGAGGGTGGAGGCTTCCTCGCGGATGCGGGTGCCGATGCCGCGCTCGGTGAAGATCTCAAGCAGCATGGAGTGCGGCACCCGGCCGTCGAGGATGACCGCGGCCTCGACCCCGCCGCGCACCGCCTGGCGGCAGGTCTCGAGCTTCGGGATCATGCCGCCGGTGACCTGGCCCTCGGCGACCAGGCGGTCGATGTCCTCGAAGCCGAGCTCCGAGATCAGCTCGCCCTCGGGGTCCAGGACCCCGGCGACGTCGGTCAGGAGCAGCAGCCGGGTCGCGCCGACCGCCGCGGCGATGGCGCCGGCCGCGGTGTCGGCGTTGATGTTGTAGCTCTCGCCCTGGGGGCCGCCGCCGATCGGCGCGATCACCGGGATCATGCCGGCCTGCTCCATGGGGGTCAGGACCTGGGGGTTGACCGCCTGGGGCTCGCCAACGAAGCCGAGGTCGAGGATCTTCTCGATGTTGGATTCCGGGTCGCGCTTGCTCCGACGCAGCTTGCGCGCCCGAATCAGCCCGCCGTCCTTGCCGGAGATCCCGATGGCGGTGCCGCCGGCCTCGTTGATCGCGGTCACGATCTGCTTGTTGATCGAGCCGGAGAGGACCATCTCGACGATCTCGACGGTCTTGGCGTCGGTCACCCTGAGGCCGTCGACGAACTCGCTCTCGACGCCCAGGCGCTGCAGCATGCTGCCGATCTGCGGCCCGCCGCCGTGGACCACGACCGGGTGGATTCCGACCTGCTTCATCAGCACCACGTCGCGGGCGAAGATCTGGGCCAGGCGCTCGTCGCCCATGGCGTGGCCGCCGTACTTCACCACGAAGGTGTGGCCGGTGTAGCGGCGCATGTAGGGCAGGGCCTCGGTCAGGGTCTTCGCGGTCCGCAGCCACTGCTTGGCGTGGGGGAAGTTCTTGTAGGTCATGCCTCAGCTCCCGCCGTCTAAGCAGGCGTACCCAACTTCCCCAGACCGTCATGCCCGGTCTTGACCCGCGCATCCAGGGTTGCCGCGCTGCGAAACTGCGGTCCCTGGATTGCCGGGTCAAGCCCGGCAATGACAGCAGGGTGTGTGGCCGCCTAGGAGTTCCTGCTCAGCTCCCGCCATCATCCGGCCTCGGGTCGTCCTGTCCCGAGTCCTCCGGGGCGCCCTCGGCCAGCGCCGCCAGGGCGGCGCGCAGCGCCTCGATGCCGGCGCCTTTGAGCGCGGAGGTCGCCAGCAGGACCGGGAAGGCCGCCGGGTGGCCGGCCAGCTCCGCGCCGGTCGCCTCGTGCAGGTCGGCCAAGGCACCCGGCCTCACCTTGTCGGCCTTGGTGAAGACGACCTGGAAGGGCACCGCCGCCTCGTCCAGCAGCGTCATCACCGAGCGGTCGCTGTCCTTGACCCCGTGGCGCGCGTCGATCAGCAGGCAGACCCGGCGCAGCTCAACCCGGCCGCGCAGGTAGTCGCGGGTCAGCCCGGTCCACTGCCGGATCTCGGCCTTGCCGGCCTGGGCATAGCCGTAGCCGGGAAGGTCGACCAGGGTCAAGCGTCCGCCCAGGTCGAAGAAGTTGAGCAGGCGGGTCCGGCCGGGGGTGTTGGAGGTCCGGGCCAGGGTCTTGCGGCCGGTCAGCGCGTTGACCAGGCTCGACTTGCCGACGTTGGAGCGGCCGGCGAAGGCGACCTCGGGCCGCGCAGTGGGGGGGAGCTGGTCGACCCGGGCCGCCGAGACGATCAGACCGCAGTCCTGGGCGAAGAGCCAGCGGCCGAAGTCGTGCAGGCGCGCGGCCGTGTCCTCCGGGGATTCGCTGCGCGCCATCGGCCGGGTCCGTCCATCGGCTCAGCCGCGCCGGCCCGCGTCCCGGTCGGCGCCCCCCTTGGAGTCTCCCTTGGAGTCTGCCTTGGGGTCTCTGGCCGCGCCGCCGCGCTTGCGCTCGCGGCGCTTCTTCTGGGCGCTGCGGGTCTTCTTCGGGGCGGCCCCCGCCTTCTTCTCGGAGGAATTGCCGGCCTTCGCCGCCTCGCCCGCCGCCTCGCTCGCCTCGGCCGTCGCCTCTCCGGACTCGGCGCTGTCCGAAGACGGACCGAGGGTGGGCAGGGGCTGCGCCTTGCCGCCGATCTGGGCGCCGGCGCGCTTCATGATGACGTACTGCTGGATGATCGACAGCACGTTGTTCCAGGTCCAGTAGACGACCAGGCCGGCCGGAAACTGCGCCAGCAGGAACATGAAGAAGATCGGCATCCAGAGGAAGATCTTGGCCTGCAACGGGTCCGCGGGCTGCGGGTTCAGCTTGGTCTGCAGGAACATCGTCAGGCCCATCAGCATCGGCCAGATGCCGATCGAGAAGAAGGCCAGGAGGCCCAGGTCCGGGATGCCCCAGGGCAGGAGGCCGAAGCCGTTCAGGATCGAGGTCGGGTCGGGCGCCGAGAGGTCCCGGACCCAGCCGTAGAAGGGCGCCTGGCGCATCTCGATGGTGACGAAGAGCACCTTGTAGAGCGCGAAGAAGACCGGGATCTGGATCAGGACCGGCAGGCAGCCGGCCATGGGATTCACCTTCTCGCGCTTGTAGAGCTCCATCATCTCCTGGTTCAGGCGCTGCCGGTCGTCGCTGAAGCGCTCGCGCAGCTTGACCATCTCGGGCTGCAGGTTGCGCATCTTGGCCATGGCCCGATAGGACTTATTGGCCAGGGGGAAGAAGACGAGCTTGATCACCACGGTCAGCGCCAGGATCGCCAGACCGAAGTTGCCGAGCAGGTGGTAGAAGTAGTTCAGCAGGTAGAACAGCGGCTTGGTCAGGAAGTAGAACCAGCCGAAGTCGACCGCGCGGTCGAACTTGTCGATCCCGAGCTGCTGCTCGTAGGCGTCGATCAGGTCCACGACCTTGGCGCCGGCAAAGAGATGGGTTGTCGCAACGATCTCGCCGCCGGCCGGGACCGTGAGCGCGTCGCGGAGGAAGTCGGCCTGGTATTTGTCGAAGCCCGCCGTGCCGTTGTAGACGAAGCGGCCTTCGAAGTCCTGCTGCGTGTCCGGAACCAACGCGACGAGCCAGTACTTGTCGGTGATGCCCAGCCAGCCGCTCTTGGACTTGTTGAAGGCCTGTATCGCTTGGCCGTTCCGAGCCTCGTCCTTGAGGTCGCTGTAGTCGAGCTCCTCCAGGGTGCCTTCGAGCACGCCCAGGGGCCCCTCGTGAAGGATGTAGAAGCCCAGGGTCTCCGGCGTGCCCCGGCGGGAGATCCGGCCATAGGGCTTGAGGGCGGCGTCCTCGCCGGACTGGTTGACCACGCGCTGGGTGACGGTGAAGAGGTAGTTCTCGTCGACCTCGAAGACCCGCTCGAAGCGCAAGCCTTCGCCGTTGTCCCATGACAGGATCAAGGGCTGCCCCGGTTCGAGCCGCGCGCCGGTCGCCTCCCAGACCGTTTCGCCGTCCGGCACCGGAACACCGCTCTGCAAGGGGCGCCAGCCGAAGTCGGCGAAGTAGGACTTGACGGTGCCGATGGGGTGCAGGAGCTCGATCTGAGGACTGTTTTCGTCCAGGGTTTCCCGGTAGCGCTTCAGCACCAGATCGTCAATCCGCCCGCCGACCAGGGAGATCGAGCCGGAGAGGGCCGGGGTTTCGATGGCGACGCGCGGCGTCTGTTCCAGCAGGCTCGCGCGATCCTGGACCCTGGCGCCGCCGGGCGTGTCCGAGGGTACGGCCGGCGCCACGCCCGGCAGGTCGGGGTCGGTGATCGCCGGTGCCCCGGGCTCGGCGGTCTGCGGCTGCGCCTGCTCCGGTGCCGGCGGAGGCGGGGGCGGGGCCATCAGCTGGAAGGCGAAGAGGATGGCGATCGACAGCACGATCGCCAGGAGCAGGTTTTTTTGTTCTGCGGATCCCATAACGGGTCACTGCCGTCCTTGATGTTCGCAATGCGGCGGCACCGGGTCGTAACCCCAGCCCCCCCAGGGGTTGCAGCGGGCCAGACGTTTGAGCGTCAGCCAGCCGCCCTTGACCGCGCCATGGCGGCCGATCGCCTCCTGGGCATAGCAGGAGCAGCTGGGCCAGTAGCGGCAGGAGGGCGGCAGGAAGGGCGAGACCCCGTACCTGTAAAGCCCGACCAGGGCGAGCAGGATGCCGCGCAGCGGGTTCATCGCCTTACCGTCTCCTTCCGCTTTCCCCCTGCCGGCCGCCGCCGCGGGGCGTTCCCCGCTTGGGCCGCCGGTCCGGGCCGCGTCGTCGGGCCAGACCCTGCAGCGCCGTCTCCAGGTCCTGCTTCAGCGCGGGCCAGTGCCGGGTCAAGGTGCCGCTGCGGCCGATAATGACGTAATCGCAGCCGGGCTCCGCGGCAAGCGGCAATACCTCCTCGGCGGCGGCCTTGAGGCGTCGCCTGGCGCGGTTACGGGCGACCGCGTTGCCAACCTTGCGGCTGACCGTGAACCCGACCCGGACCTGCGCCGGGTCGTCCGAGCCTGGAGCCGGCCCTCCGGCGCCACCGCGACGCGCGACCTGAAGGATCAGACCGGGCGTGACCCACTTGCGACCGCTGCCGGCAACCCTCAGAAAGTCGGGCCGGCGCTTCAGCCGCCCGAGGGTCGCGGCCATGGCACTCAGGCGGACAGGCGCTTGCGCCCCTTGGCGCGGCGGCGGGCCAGCACCTTGCGGCCGCCGACCGTGGCCATGCGGGCGCGGAAGCCATGGCGGCGCTTGCGGACCAGCTTGCTGGGCTGATAGGTGCGCTTCACGAGGGTTACTCCGTCGACGGGTTCTTCTCTTTCGGATGACGGGGCTGTATACGGGGCGGCCCGGCCCCTGTCAACGGCTCCCAAGCCGCGGAATTCCGCGCTTGCAGCGGCCGACCGGCCGGTCCCGGGCGAAGCTCGGCCGCGGGCCGCCACGGCAGGGGAAATCCCGCCGCGGGCGCGGATTTGAGTGGACTCCGGGTCCTGACTCCGGAAAGCTTCGGCGAGAGGGAGCGTAAGCCATTCTCATCCGCCAGGTCATTGTCATCCGCCGGGACGCCCAGCATGCCGAATGACAGTCCGGGCCGCCGTTTCAGCCCCGGCCGGCTGATCCCGATCGCCGTGCTCCTGACCGGCCTGATCCTGTTCTTTGCCTTCGACCTGCACCACTACATCACGCTGGAGACCCTGAAGGCGCAGCGCGCTTGGCTGTCCCGGCAAGTCGCCGAGCACGCCGTCCTCACGGCCGCGGTCTACATCCTGGTCTACGTCGTGGTCGTCGCCTTCTCCCTGCCGGTGGCGGCGCTGGTCACGATCACCGGCGGATTCCTCTTCGGTCTCGTCGGGGGCACGGCCTGCAGCGTGATCGGCGCGACCCTCGGCGCCATCGTCCTCTTCGTCGCCGCGCGCACGGCCTTCTACGACGTGTTCCACAGAAAGGCCGGGCCGGCGCTGCGCAAGATGGAGGAGGGCTTCCGCGAGGACGCCCTGAACTACATGCTGATCCTGCGCCTGGTACCGTTGTTCCCCTTCTTCGTGGTCAACTTCGTCCCGGCGCTGCTCGGTGTGCCCTTGCGGATCTTCGCGATCGGGACCTTCTTCGGCATCATCCCGGGCAGCATCGTCTACACCTGGGTCGGGCACGGCCTGGGGGCGGTGCTCGACGCCGGCGAGGATCCCGACCTCGGCATCGTGTGGTCTCCTTCCGTCCTCGGCCCCCTGATCGGCCTCGCAGTGCTGGCGGCGATCCCGGTGGTCTACCGCCATCTCAAGGCGCGCAAGGCCGTCACCGACCACTCCGGCCGGAACTGAAGCGGCGCGGGACGGGCCGGGGACCGGGATGACCGAGCTGCTGAAACCCGACATCTGCGTCATCGGCGCCGGCTCCGCCGGGCTGGTGGTCGCCGCCGGCGGCGCGCAGATGGGCGCCGAGGTGGTCCTGATCGAGAAGGGCAAGATGGGCGGCGACTGCCTGAACTACGGCTGCGTGCCCTCCAAGGCCCTGCTCGCCGCCGGCAAGGCGGCGGCCGCCGGCGCCGCGGCGCCGCCCTTCGGGGTCGACTTCGCCGTGCCGGAGATCGACTTCCGGCGGGTCCACGACCACGTCCACGGCGTCATCGCCGGGATCGCCCCCGTCGACTCGGTCGAGCGCTTCGAGGGCCTGGGGGTCAAGGTGATCAAGGCCGAGGCGCGCTTCGCCTCGCCGCAGGAGGTGGTCACCGAGGGGCAGCGGATCCGGGCCCGCCGCTTCGTAGTGGCGACCGGCTCGACCCCCCTGGTGCCGCCGATCCCGGGCCTGGAGAACTTGCCCTACCTGACCAACGAGACCGTCTTCGAGCTGAGCGAGCGGCCGAAGCGCCTGGTCGTGATCGGCGGCGGCGCGATCGGCTGCGAGCTGGGCCAGGCCTTCCGCCACCTCGGCAGCGAGGTCGCGATTCTGGAGATGGCCTCGATCCTGCCCAAGGACGAGCCCGAGAGCGTGGCCGTTCTGCGCCGGGCGCTGCGCCGCGACGGGATCGAGCTCTTCGAGGACAGCCGAGTGACCCGCGTCGAGCGCGAGGGCGAGGGCGTTCTCGTCCACTTCGAGCGCGACGGCGAGGCGGGCCGGGTCGAGGGCGACCGGCTGCTGGTCGCCGCGGGCCGGCAGCCCGGCGTCGAGGGGCTGAACCTGGAGGCGGCCGGGGTCGCCTACGACCGCCGCGGAATCACCGTCGACCGGCGCCTGCGCAGCAGCAACAAGAAGGTCTACGCCATCGGCGACGTCGCCGGCGGGCTGCAGTTCACCCACGTCGCCGGCTACCACGCCGGGGTGGCGCTGAAGAACATCCTCTTCCGCCTGCCGGCCAGGGCCGATACCGCGGCGGTGCCCTGGGTCACCTACACCGAGCCGGAGCTCGCCCAGGTCGGACTGACCGAGGCCCAGGCCCGGGAAAGCCACGGCGCGATCCGCATCCTGCGCTGGCCCTTCGCCGAGAACGACCGAGCCCAGGCGGAGCGTCGGACCGAGGGCCTGGTCAAGGCGGTGACCAGCACCCGGGGCAAGGTCCTGGGCTGCTCGATCGCCGGCGCCCAGGCCGGCGAGCTGATCCTGCCCTGGGTCCTGGCGATCTCGGCCGGCCTGAAGATCGGCGCCCTGGCCCAGGCGGTCGCGCCCTATCCGACCTTCAGCGAGGTCAGCAAGCGCGCCGCCGGCGGCTTCTACACCCCCTCGCTGTTCAGCCCCCGCACCCGCCGCCTGGTGCGCTTCCTCAGGGTCTTCGGGTAATGCCAAGGCGCGTCGAAGACGGCCTCGGGGTTCTCAATCGGCCGGCCTTCTCGCGGACAGTCACGCTCTCTCGCCGTCACGGCCGGACTTGATCCGGCCATCCATGGTGCGGCGTCAAGATGGATGCCCGGATCAAGTCCACGGCTGTCCGGTTTAGCGCAGCAGGACTGCCGAGGATGCTTTGCTTGACTCGGGTTTGCCGGCGATGAGGCAAATCGGGACTTCGGCTGCAAGATTGGAGCGGGACCCCCTCCCCCTTGATGGGGGAGGGCCGGGGTGGGGGTAATCCCGGCTCGGACCCAGCCCTTGAGAGCCGATTTCTGCGGCCTGTCGGCCGCCACCCCCTCCTGTATCCTCCCCCATCAAGGGGGAGGAGGCGTAGGGTTCGACCCGCTCCGATCTAAACCGGACAGCCATGGATCAAGTCCGGGCATGACAGCTGGTGGGGAACCCGGCGTATCTTGCGGGCAGCCAGCTGCCGGATGGTCTCGGGCGGGCTTCACGCGGAGTTGAAGCGCGGGCCGCGCCTCGTGATTCGGCGCCGGGGCGGGGGCGGGCCATACTGGATCCAGCGGAACACTGCTCAGGCGGCGCCGTGACCGGACCCGAAACTCTGCGCCTCGGCACCTCCCTGCACGCCGGTCCGACCCGGCACAGCGAACCTCGTCCGCACCCCGAGCGGTCGGCGCGATGGTCGCCTTGCGAGCCGCTCCCTCGACTTCGCGGGGCGTCATCGCGCCGGACTTTTTGGCCGCGGCCGGCCCCGCGCCGGTCCTGTCGGGGCGGCGGGGACATGGTATAGTCGCGGCCATGACGGTGCCGAAACTCAGCCTGCCGCCCTGGGCCAAGAGCCTCTCGGCGCAACTGCTGATCCTGACCATCACCTTCGTGATGCTGGCCGAGGTGCTGATCTACGCGCCATCGATCGGCCGCTTCCGGCTGAGCTACCTGGAGGAGCGCCTGGCCGCCGGCCACCTGGCGATCCTGGCCCTGGAGGCGACGCCGGACAACATGGTCTCGGAGTCCCTGGAGCAGGAGCTGCTGACCCACGTCGGCGCCACCACCGTCGGCCTGAAGAAGCCCGAGGGCGAGAAGCTGATGCTGATGACCGAGTCCCCGGGCCCGGTCGACAGCAGCTACGACCTGAACGAGGCCGGCTTCTTCAGCCTGATCGGCGACGCCTTTATGGCCATGGCCGCCGGCGACGGCCGGGTCCTGCGGGTCATGGGCGCCTCGCCCAAGAACCCCCGGGTCCAGGTCGAGGTGGTGCTGGAGGAGGCGCCGCTGCGCGCCGCCATGTTCGGCTATTCGCAGCGGATCCTGGCGCTGTCGCTGGTCATCTCGCTGTTCACCGCGGCCCTGGTCTACCTCAGCCTGCACCGCCTGATGGTGCGGCCCATGCGCGGCATCACCCAGATCATGATCGCCTTCCGCGACGACCCGGAAGACGTCCACAACGTGATCAGGCCCTCGGAGCGCAGCGACGAGGTCGGCCTGGCCGAGCGCGAGCTGGCCCGGATGCAGGAGGGCCTGCGCGGCGCCCTGCAGCAGAAGACCCGCCTGGCCGCCCTGGGCACGGCGGTGACCAAGATCAACCACGACCTGCGCAACATCCTGGCGACCGCCAGCCTGGTCTCGGACCGCCTGGCGGGCAGCGACGACCCGGAGGTGCGGCGGGTCACCCCGACTCTGGTCGCGGCCATCGACCGGGCGGTCAAGCTCTGCGCCCAGACCCTGAACTTCACCGGCGAGGGGCCGATCCGCCTCGAGCTCTCGCACTTCGACCTCAAGGACCTGCTGGACGACGTCGGCGGCGCCCTGCCGGCCGCCGAGGGCGGGGCCGCGGCCTGGGACTGCCGCCTGGAGCCGGGCATCGAGATGGAGGCCGACCGGGACCAGCTCTTCCGGGTCTTCGCCAACCTGGGCCAGAACGCGCTCCAGGCCGGCGCCACCACGGTGCAGGTCACCGCGGCGCCGGAGAACGGCCGCCTGGTCATCGAGGTCGCCGACAACGGCCCGGGGCTCTCGCCGCGGGCCCGCGAGAACCTCTTCCAGCCCTTCAAGGGCTCGACCAGCCCGGGCGGCTCCGGCCTCGGCCTGGCCATCGCCCGCGAGCTGCTGCGCGCCCACGGCGGCGAGCTCAGGCTCAAGGAGAGCACCGCCGAGGGCACCTGCTTCCAGCTCGTCCTTCCGCTCAGCCAGGGCCGGACCCTGCGCCGGGAGAAGAAGGTGGCGTGAGGGGGCGGGCCGGCAGGGGCGTTAAGGTTCGGCCGCTAGACTGAGACCAGGAGGGTCTTCGATCATGGCCGAGAAGCCCATGGCCGCGTCACTGGCTGCCGACCCGGAGCGACGCAGCTTCCTTTACCGCAGCGCCGCTGTGCTGGGCGCCGCCGGCCTCGCCGCAGCGGCCTGGCCTCTGATCGACAGCCTCAACCCGGCAGCCGACGAGCGTGTTCCCGATTACGTCGACCTCAAGGGTTTCGCCGAAGGCGAGCGGCGGATTGTGCTGGTTCGCGGTATCGGGCCAGTCTTCGTCAGCCATCGCACGACGGCGGAGATCGCCGCAGCGAAGGCAGGCGACAGGGCGAGCCTCAAGGACCCCGAACCTGACGGCGACCGGGTCAGGCGGGATGCCTGGCTGGTCCTCGTGGGGCTTTGTACCTTCCGAAGCTGTTCGCTCGCCGGCCAAGGTGACGACGCTCTCTACTGGCAGGGCTGGAGTGGGATCACCGGGCCGAGCAAGCTCGACCGCGGTCGCTATGGCGGTTGGTACTGCCTCTGCTGCGGTTCGGTCTACGACACCTCGGGCCGCATCCGCAGCGGTCCGGCGCCCAGGAACCTCGCCGTGCCCAACCACCGCTTCACGACGGACGGCATGCTCGAGATCGCCTGGAGGTGAGAGCGGCGACGATCGATCACCGCTCCCTGAAAGTAGTGGGCGCGTTCGGCGCCGTCGTAGCGCTTGGATTTCAGGCAGCAGCGCTTGAAACCTCCGTCCCGAGCCGCAGGGGCAGAGGTCGTTGCGGCCGAGCTTCTCGACCAGCTCGACGTCGCCGTGAACGACGCGCGGGCCGCGCTTGACCCGGGCCTCCGAGGGGAAGCCGCGCCGGCGCTTGCTCATGGTTTCGGCGGAGGGGGCCTCAAAAGGAGAGGCGGTGCTTACGCTTCCTGGACATGACGGATCTCCTTGCCTGGGGTTCCGTGGGGCCGGGGACGCTACCCGCGAGGCCCTCGGGCCGCAAGCCTCGTCTCAGTCCAGGGCCAGGAGCTGGGCCTTGAGGTAGGCGGTCTCGGGGAGGGCCGGGTGGACCGGGTGGTCGGGGGCGGCGCCGGCGGTGACCAGGATCCGGCCCTCGCGGCCGGCGGCGGCCAGGCCGCGGCCGACCTCCCGGGTGAAGGCCGGCAGGTCGGCGTGGTGCGAGCAGGAGGCGACGAAGAGCAGGCCGCCGGGGGCGACCAGGCGGGCCGCCAGGCGGGTCAGCTTGCGGTAGCCCTTGAGGCCCTGCCAGTAGTCCTTCTTGGACTTGATGAAGGCGGGCGGGTCGCAGACCACGATGTCGAAGGTCTCGCCCCGCTCGGCCAGCTTGCCGAGGTGGACCAGGACCTCGCGCTTCTCGAAGCGGCAGCGCGCCTCGACGCCGTTCAGCGCGGCGGCCTGGCGGGCCAGCTCGAGGGCGGCCTCGGAGCGGTCGACGCCGGTCACCTCGGCGGCGCCGGCCACCGCGGCCTGGACCGAGAAGCCGCCGGAGAAGCAGTAGAGGTCGAGCACCCGGGCGTCCTTCGCCAGGGCCGCGACCCGGGCCCGGTTGCGGCGCTGGTCGAAGAACCAGCCGGTCTTCTGACCCTCGCGCAGGTCGGCGAGGAAGCGCACGCCGTTCTCGATCACCTCGACCGGGCCGTCGAGGGTGCCCTTCTCGATGCGGAACTCGCTGGGCAGGCCCTCCATCTCGCGCGCCGGGCTGTCGTTGCGCAGCACCACCGTGGCGGGCGCCAGGACCTTGTCGACGGCGGCCAGCAGCTCGGGCAGCAGGCTGTCCATGCCCGCGGTGTTGACCTGGAGCACCACGCAGTCGCCGAAGCGGTCGAGGATGGTGCCCGGAAGACCGTCGCTCTCGGCGTGGATCAGGCGGTAGAAGGGCTGCTCGAAGAAGCGCGCGCGCAGGGCCAGGGCGGCTTCCAGGCGCCGGCGGAAGAAGGCCTCGTCGATCGCCGCCTCCGGGTCGCGCGACAGCAGGCGCGCGGCGATCAGGGGCCGGCGGTTGAAGATCGCCGTGCCCAGGGCCTCGCCGCCGGCCGAGACCAGGCGGACCACGGCGCCGGGCTTGAGCGCCTTGGCCTCCGGGTCCATGACGATCTCGTTGGAGAAGACCCAGGGATGGCCCTGCAGCAGGCGCTTGTGCGCCTCGGGCTTGAGCCGGATCTCGGGGCGGGCTTTGACCATCTGCAGCATCTCGCGGGCAATCTGTCGGCCGGCCGGGGCCGGGTCAAGGCGAGAGGGCGCCGCGTCGGCCCTTGCCTTGCCGGCCGGGCGGCGCATGCTGGTCGCCGAAGGGGGATCCGGCGGTCTGCGGCCCCGAAAACAGGAAGCCCGAAAACAGGAAGAAGGAGCTCCGCCATGCTCGTCGCCATGGCCGTCACGGCCCTGCTGGTGCTGATGACCATCGCCATCCACTACGAGGCCTTGCGGCTGACCTCCGAGCTGGCGCCGAAGCTCTCCTTCCTGTCGCCCCGGCCGCGCCTGCTCTTCGTGGTCGCGGCGATCTTCGCCGCCCACACCCTGGAGGTCTCGCTCTGGGCCGTCGGCTACCATCTCGGCCTGCACTGGCTGGGCCTGGGCAGCTTCGGCGGCGAGCCGATCTCGACCCTGCCCGACATGGTCTACTTCTCGGTGGTCAGCTACACCACGCTCGGCATCGGCGACGTCTACCCGCTGGAGGGCCTGCGCCTTCTGGCCGGCGTCGAATCCCTGGCCGGCCTCCTGATGATCACCTGGTCGGCCTCCTTCACCTATCTGACCATGGAGACCTACTGGCCGCTGCACCGGGAGCGCCGCCCGACCAAGGCCGGATGAGGCCGGGCCCTACCCGAAATCGAGGTTTGCCATCGGCCGGCGGCAGGTTACCGTTGCGGCCTGGTTGCGACTGTGGGGGGAAGGGGTCGTTTCCGTGTCGCTGGACCTGAACGAGCTGCTCCGGGCGCGCGGGGCCGAGAAGTACGGCCTGTTCGAGCGCTATCTCAACGGCCAGCTGGTCCGCGTGCTCAAGACCATCGGCTTCGACGTCGACTACGTCCGCGGCGAGGGGGCCTACCTCTACGACCGCGAGGGCCGGAAGTACCTCGACCACCTCAGCGGCTTCGGCGTCTTCGCGATGGGCCGCAACCATCCGAGCGTCGCCGCCGCGCTGAGGCAGGTCCTGGACGGCCAGCTGGCCGGCATGGTGCAGCTCGACGTCTCGCCCCTGGCCGGGCTGCTCGGCGAGCGGCTGAACGGCTTCATGCCCTGGCTGGACAAGTACTACTTCTGCAACTCCGGCGCCGAGGCGGTGGAGGCGGCGCTCAAGTTCGCCCGCTGCGCGACCGGCCGGCGGCGCATCGTCTACTGCAGCCACGGCTATCACGGCCTCACCTACGGCGCGCTCTCGGTGACCGCGGACGCCCTCTACCGCGAGGGATTCGAGCCGCTGCTGCCGGACTGCGTCGAGGTGCCCTTCAACGACCTAGTGTCCCTGGAGCGGGAGCTGGCCAGGGGCGAGGTCGCCGCCTTCATCGTCGAGCCGATCCAGGGCAAGGGCGTCAACCTGCCCCGGGGCGACTACCTGGCCGAGGCGGCGCGGCTCTGCCGCAAGCACGGCGCGCTCTTCATCGCCGACGAGATCCAGTGCGGCCTGGGGCGCAGCGGCCGCTTCCTGGCCTGCGAGCACTGGGGGGTCGAGCCCGACATCGTGACCCTGGCCAAGGCGCTGTCGGGCGGCTTCGTGCCCCTGGGCGCGGTCGCCTGCCGGCGCGCTGTCTTCGACCGGGTCTTCGACCGCATGGACCGGGCGGTGGTCCACGGCTCGACCTTCTCCAAGAACGACATGGCCATGACGGCGGGTCTGGCGGCCCTGACCGTGCTCGAGGAGGAGGGCCTGATCGCGCGGGCCGAAGCCCGGGGCGAGGCGCTCATGGCCGCGCTGCGCGACCGCCTGGCGACCATGGAATTCGTCAAGGAGGTGCGCGGCAAGGGCCTGATGATCGGCCTGGAGCTCGGCGCGCCGCGCTCGCTCAAGCTCAAGGCCGCCTATGCCATGATCGAGCGGGCCCGCAAGGGCCTGTTCTGCCAGCTGCTGCTGATCCCGCTCTTGAAGGACCATCGGATCCTGGCCCAGGTCGCCGGCAGCGAGCTGCCGGTGATCAAGCTGCTGCCGGCGCTGGTGATCGAGGAGGCCGACATCGAATGGACCGTCGGCGCCTTCGAGGCCGTGCTCCGCCAGGCCCACAGCCTGGGCGGGGTCTGGGACCTGGGCCGAACCCTCGCCGGCCACGCCCTCAAGGCCCGCGCCGGCGACCCCGAGGCCAAGGTGGGCTAGGGGCGGGGAAGTCGCGGCTGTGCCTTGGCGGCGCGGTTTCTACTTTTAATGTCATCCCCGGACTCGATCCGGGGATCCATCGAAGGAACGGAACGCCGGACTGGGCCCCAAAATGACCGGCCTTGTGGATCCCCGGATCAAGTCCGGGGATGACAGGGGAGGAAAACCGAGTGGCCGGAGCCGCCTAGATGAACTTGACGCCGATCTTGTCGCCGTGGCGCCAGCAGAGGCGGCAGCGGCGGACCGGGCCGGAGTTCAGGGTCAGGATGAACTGCCGGGGCAGCTCCTTGTCCTGCAGGACCTTGATCGCGGCGCCGCTGTAGGAGAGGTTCACGATCACGCAGTCGACCGGGTCGTCGCAGACGATGCGGGCCGACTTGAGGGTGCGGAAGCGGCGGTGCACCCGGCGTTCGGCGGGGGTGTCGTCGAGCTCCGGCTCCTCGGGCGCGTCCGCCGGGGGCTTGAAGGCCGGCGACTCCGGCACCGCGGTCGCCTTGGCGTCCTTGATCGTCTCGTCGATCTTCTTGACCAGCTCGCCCTTGCTGAAGGGCTTGACCAGGAAGTGGTTGGCGCCGAAGGACACGCCGTCTGGCAGGCGGTCGCGGTCGACCAGCCCGGACTGGATCAGGAAGGGCGTGGAGACCCCGGACTCCCGGACCTGCTGGATCACCTCATAGCCGTCGATGTCCGGCAGCATGATGTCCAAGAGGATGACGTCGTAGTCCTTGGACCGGGCCAGGTCGATCGCCTGGTTGCCCGAATCGGTGGTCTCGCAGACATGGCCCGCCTGCTTGAGCATCAGCTCGACGGTGCGGGCCATGGCGTGATCGTCTTCGACGTAGAGGACGCGCATTTACTGCTCCGCCGCGGCAGTTCGCTAGATCAAGATCGGCTCAGATTGGATCGATCCGTGCCGTGAATCTTGATCTACTTGAACAGGTTAGAGCATGATTCACGCGTCACGCCGCTGCGGCGTGACACGACCATGCTCCAGGACCGCCGTTGTAGCGCCGAACTGCCTTAACAAGCGTTAACTGAGCGGGCTTTCCGTGCGCGCGGATTGCCGCGGCCGCGGCTACCTTCCCAGGCCGCCGCGGGCGATCGGCGGGACCGACTGGGGCTCGGTGTCCCAGGGAAAGAGGATCCAGGTGTCCTGGCTGACCTCGGTGATGAAGGTGTCGACCAGGGGCCGGCCGGCCGGCTTGGCGTAGACCGTGGCAAAGTGCGCCTTGGGCAGCATGTCGCGGACCACCTTGGCGGTCTTCCCGGTGTCGACCAGGTCGTCGATGATCAGCCAGCCCTCGCCGTCGCCCGGCACCTCCTTGAGGATCTTCGGCTCGCCGCGGGTCCGATCGTCGTAGGTGGCGATGCAGATGGTGTCGATCAGGCGGAGCTCCAGCTCGCGGGCGACGATGGCCGCCGGCACCAGGCCGCCGCGGGTCACCGCGACGACACCGGCCCAGGGGCCGCGCTCGATCAGGCGCCAGGCCAGGGCCTTGGAATCACGGTGCAGTTCCTGCCAGGAGACGGGAAAGGAGCGGTGATAGACGCCGGTCATGCTTGAGGATCCCGGAGTTGATCGAGGCTGCCCGCCGATTAAAGCGAAGCCCGGGGCCTGCCGCAACGCGAAGGGAGAGAACCTAGCGCCAAGCTTCGCCGCCGCTGCGCCGAGTCACGCGCCGGTGTCCTCGGGCTTGACCAGGTAGACCCCGTCGATCCGCCAGCGGCCGTCGGGCTGTTGGTCCATGATGTAGATCCCGAGGACCTCGCCCCCGTCGGGGCCGACGAAGAAGACCTCCTGGGCCGGCTGGCCCTGCACATCCCGGACGTCCTGGAACTCGAAGCGGCGCGGCCGGTAGACCGGCTGGTAGCCGCTGCGCACCATCGTCATGAAGGTCGCGGGATCGCCGAACATCTCCTGAATCTTGGGCGAGGCGAAGGCGAAGGCGCCGGCCGCATCGTCCCTCTGGAAGGCGGCGAGCTGGCTTTCGATCACCTTGCGGATCGCGCCACGCTCCGCAGCGTCGAGGCTCGATGCCTCCTGGGCGAGCGCGGTACCGCCGAGGGCGAGGAACAGGGCGGTAATCAGGCTTAGGATCTTGGTCGCCATGGCGAGGCCTCCGTGTTTTGCGCTAGCTTGCGCCTTCGTGCCCACCGTGAGGCTCGGCCGGTTGGCCTGCGGGCGCAGCGGCGTTTATTGATAATCTCTACGCCGCGCAGAAGGAGAGGGATCATGCTCAACACCCCGCGGGCCTACGGCGGGATGGTGACCGCCCCGCACCACCTCGCCGCCGAGGCCGGCCTGGGAATCCTGAGCGAGGGCGGCAACGCGGTCGAGGCCATGCTCGCCGCCGCGGCGACCGTCGCCGTGGTCTACCCGCACATGAACAGCCTGGGCGGCGATGGCTTCTGGCTGATCTCAGCCCCCGGCGCCGCGCCGCGGGCGATCGACGCGGCCGGCCATGCCGGGGCCGCGGTGACCCCGGACTTCTACCGCGACCGTGGCCTGGCCGAGATTCCGGCGCGCGGTCCCCTGGCGGTGAACACCGTGCCGGGCGCGGTCGCCGGCTGGGCCGCCGCGCTGGCGCAGGCCGCCGCCCTGGGCGGCCGCCTGCCGCTTTCGCGCCTGCTGGCGCCGGCGATCCACTACGCCGAGGCCGGGGCGCCGGTGACCCGGAGCCTCTTCGACACCACCACGGCCAAGCGCGGCGAGCTCGCGCCCCTGCCCGGTTTCGCCGAGACCTTCCTGCCCGGCGGCGCCGCGCCGGCGGTGGGCAGCCGCTTTCGCCAGCCGGCCCTGGCGGCCAGCCTGCGGCGCCTGGCCGAGGCCGGCCTCGACGACTTCTACCGCGGCGCGCTGGCGCGGGCCCTGGCCGCCGACCTGGCCGCGGCGGGTTCGCCGCTCACCGCCGCCGACCTCGAGGCCGGCGCGGCGGAAGAGGTCGAACCGCTCACCCTCGACCTGAAGCTGGCCGGCCGGCCCGAGGCCGGCGGGGCTCGGGTCTACAACCTGCCGCCGCCGACCCAGGGCCTGGCCTCGCTGATCATCCTCGGCCTCTTCGACCGCCTGGCCGTGGCCGAGGCCGAGGGCTTCGACCACATCCACGGCCTGGTCGAGGCGACCAAGCAGGCCTTCCTGGTCCGCGACCGGGAGGTCGCCGATCCCGGAGCCATGGCGGCGCCGGCCCAGGACTTCCTGGCGGCCGCGCGACTCGACGCCCTGGCCGCGGCGATCGACCGGCGCCGGGCCCTGGCCTGGCCGCAGCCGGCGCCGGGGCCGGGCGACACCGTCTGGCTGGCCGCGGCCGACGCCGAGGGCCGGGTGGTCAGCTACATCCAGAGCATCTTCTGGGAGTTCGGCTCGGGCGTGGTCTCGGCGGAGACCGGGATCCTGCTGCAGAACCGGGGCAGCAGCTTCGCCCTCGACCCGGCGCTGCCGCGGGCCGCGGTGCCGGGCCGCAAGCCCTTCCACACCCTGAACCCGGCGCTCGCGGTCTTCGGCGACGGCCGGGTCCTGGCCTACGGCTGCATGGGCGGCGAGGGCCAGCCCCAGACCCAGGCGGCGGTCTTCAGCCGCTACGCCGGATTCGGCCAGGAGCTGCAGACCGCGGTGACCGCGCCGCGCTGGCTGCTCGGCCGGGCCTGGGGCGCCGAGAGCACGACCCTGAAGCTGGAGCGCCGCTTCGCGCCGGCGCTGATCGACGCCCTCGAGGCGGCCGGCCATGACGTCGAGCCGGTCGCCGAGATCACCGACCTGATGGGCCACGCCGGCGCGGTGGTCCGCCACGACGACGGGCTCCTGGAGGGCGCCAGCGACCCGCGCAGCGACGGCGCGGTCGCGGCGCTCTGAGGCTGTGCGGGTGGGCGCGGTTCGATCAGGAATACCGTGAGAAGGCTGGTTCGCCGCCGGTTTGCAAAGACCGTTGTGTCACCCCCACCCGCGCGAAGCGCCGCGCTGCGCGCCCCATCCCCCATCAAGGGGGAGGGAGCAAGACTGAGCCCGCCGCTCACTTAAGCCCTCCCACATCAAGGGGGAGGGAGACGTAGGCGGCCGCTGGCTTCAAAGCCCTCCCCCTTGATGGGGGAGGGTTGGGAGGGGGTGGCTCTCCGAGGGACCTAAGGTCAGCACGAGCGGGCAGTCGACGGGCGAGAGGGGAGGCTCTCGTCTTCGCCTTTACCGCCCTTCAACCCTGGTCGCTGGGGTAGGCGGCGGTGGCGGTGCCGCTGGGGTCGCCGCGGACGCCCCAGAGGATCTCGTAGCTGACGTCGTAGACCGCGCTGCCCGTCGGCTCGCCGCCGAGGACCGAGCCGTCGAAGTAGAACTTGTAGATGCCGGATTCCGGGATCACGAACTCGGCGCGGCCGCTGCCGGAGCGCTCCACCTTGTGTACGAAGTGCGGGCCCTGGCCGATCGGCGCGCCCAGCTTGTGCAGGCCGAGGCGCAGGCTGCCCTGGCGGACCTCGGCGTCGTAGTCGACGAAGGCGACCTGGCCCTCGCGCAGATAGAAGTACTTCAGGCCCAGGCCGAAGCCGTTGCCCCTGGTGCTGACGAAGGTGTGGAAGGTCTTGTTGTCGCGCTCGAAGCCCAGGGTCTCGATCAGGCCGCCCTGGACCGCGCCGAAGAGGAAGAAGCCGCCGGCCAGGCCGAGGGCGAGCAACTCCAGGGTCAGCTTCGCGGGCTTGATCGCCATGACCGCCTTTTCGCGCCGGGGACAAAGTGCGGGGAGGCGCCCAGCATCGCAGACCGGGCTTAGCGAAAGCCTAAAAAGCCTAAGGTGGCGGCGGCGGAACCGGCGCCGGTCGCGCGCGCCTCGGCCCGGCGGCTCAGCGCAGGTAGATGCGGACCTCGCCGATCGCCGAGCTCAGGTTGGTGGTCGCGGAGAGCGAGAGCCGCTCGGGCGCCAGGCCCAGGTCGCCGGCCAGGTAGTTCAGGACCCGCTCGGCCTGCTGCCGGGTCAGGGTCTCGGCCCGGCTGCGCTCGTCCGGGCTGCCGCGGCCGGGCCGCACCGCGACCAGGTCGAAGCGCGCCTCGGGGCGCAGGCGCAGGACCTGCTCGACGGTCTCGCCGAGCGGCGTCTCGAAGGCGATGTCGGGGCGGTCGCTGCGGATCACCATCAGCGGCTCCAGCGCCGTCTCCTCGATCGCCGCCACGTCGCCCGTGGGCAGCGGAATCGGCTCGGGCGCCGGGGCCGCGCCCCGGGCCTCGATGCCTTCCGGCGGGCTGTCGGGCCAGAGCGTCTCGTCGGCGAACTGGCAGGCCGCCAGGCCCCCCGCCAAGCCGCCCAGAACCAACGCCCGAAGCCACCAGCCGCCCATCGCAGCCTCTCCGTTTCCTCTGTCCTGCCGCGCCCGACTGTGCGAATCGGCACGGCCCGCCTGCCGGCAATCTAGGGCATTATCCGATCTGATGGAATCGCTTCGCGATGCATCCGGCCGGATGTAATGCCCTTTTCGCAGTGTTTTGGCGCAGGGCTCCCGGCCGGAGCCGCGTGCGTCTGATCGGGACCTGCGCTGTGGGCGAGTGGCCGCCTTCGGCACCTGCGTCGGGCGCCGGCGCAGCCAAAAAGCCCGCCGAACCGGCCCGCGCAGGAGGCTTGCATTGCCACAGGGCAATCGATAATCTCCGCCCGCCTTGAGCCGGGCCTCCAGCGGCCCGGCCCAAGCCTCCATCGCCAGCGCGCCCGTAGCTCAACTGGATAGAGCACCTGACTACGGATCAGGAGGTTGGGAGTTCGAATCTTCCCGGGCGCGCCAGGATTTCAGAGACTTCTAGAAGTTCAGACCTCGACTTTGCTTTGCTAGCAACCAGCTAGCAACTTGTAAGTCGAGCCTCGGCGTTCGCCCAAGCTGCGCAAGCCCAGAAGATGCGACACTCCGCAACCTCACGTCCTGCAAGGACCTCTGCGGTGAGATTCTGAGTTCGATCGGTCTCCATCGATCAGACTGGATGTGTCTGGCCGCTGCCTCAGGAGCGGCAAAGGCTTTGAGTGCGAGTCTCCAATCCGCAGCCGCGACATCGGACTCCAGTCACTTCGTCAACGCATCCGCCTTGTGGAAAAGATGGCCCGCTCTTTGAGCAAACTCCTGGAATTGCAGATGTCTTAACCAGTAACACTCTGAGTTGCTTTTTTTAGAAATACACGCTATGATAGTTCGCAAAATCCGGGCGATGGCACTGCCGAATTCGAGCAGCCAGAGAAGAGGCCGGACTCCGACGGCAACCAGCCTGGAAACCAAGAAAAGAGGCACACGCTCGCCCAAAAGGACAGGGAAGGGGGAAGTGTCGTGCAAGGAACGCACGACGGCTTGGCAGGATCCCACTACAGTCGTGCAGACACCTCGCGACAAGTTTCTGAATTTATTATCTTAATTTTCTTTTCTCCTGGGGCGATGCAGTCTGCGGGGGGCGCAAGCGGCGGCACGTGTCTCCCGTCACTGGGTTCCCGCCTGAGGACTAGTCTCCGCTTCAAGGACCAATCCGACAAAACGCCGACCTCGCTTGCAAGGGTTCGGCGCCGGGTCGCGACACACCACGGCTTGGCGCGATCTGCGCCTGCCAAAAGGAGGGGTCATGCGTAGGATTAAACTTAAGATTGCATCAGTTAGCGCGGCGAGCGTTTTCGGTGCCGCCTGCCTCCTCCTGGTGCCTGGGTGGGGAGCGAAGCTGACGGGTCTCTTCCCCGAGGTCGATACCCAGTTGATTCGCGCGGCGTCCGCACAAAGCACCACGGTGCCGGTCGCCAAGGCGGGTCGAGATCTCAAGGCGGCGCCCGGCAACGTCGTCGTGTTGGACGGCAGCGCTTCGAACGACGCCGACGGAGACCAGCTCGCCTACAGCTGGACCTTGACCTCTGTGCCCACGGGCAGTCTCGCGGCCCTATCCGACGCCTCGGCGATCCGGCCGAGCTTCGAGGTCGACCTCGCCGGCGATTACGTCGCGCAGCTGGTCGTCAACGACGGGACCCAGGACAGCCCGGCCGACACGGTTGTCGTCAGCACCGACAATCTCGCGCCGGTCGCCGATACCGGCACCGCTCAGACCGTCGCGCTGGGCGCCACCGCAACCCTGGACGCGACAGCGTCGAGCGACGCTGACGGCGACCGACTCACCTACACCTGGTCTCTGACCCAGATCCCGGCCGGCAGTGCCGCGGTCCTCTCCGATCCCGCGGCCCTTCGGCCGAGCTTCACGGTCGATCTCGGTGGCGACTATGTCGCCAGCCTGACGGTCGACGACGGCGTCGCGACCAGTGCCGCCGCCGAGGTCGTGGTCTCGACGACCGACAGCCTTCCCGTAGCGGACGCCGGACCGGAGCAGCCGGCCACGGTCGGCCAGAGCCTACGCATGCGCCTCGACCGCAGCTTCGACGTCGACGGCGACCTGATCACGCGCTTCAACTGGGCTCTGATCGCCAAGCCCTCGGCAAGCACCGCGGCCTTGACGCCGGCCGAGGGCGACGGCGGGCTCTCGGCGGGGACGCTGCCCGCGCTGACCCTCGATCAGGCCGGGACCTACGTGGTCCAACTGGGCGTCGAAACGGAGGGCGGCGGCAGCCAGTTGGACACCGCCGTCATCACGACCGGAAACGCCAAGCCCGTTGCCGATGCCGGCGCGGACCAAACGGTTCTGCCGGGCGACTTCGTCGTGCTCAACGGCGCCGGCGCCACCGACCGCGACGGCGACGCTTTGTCGTACAGCTGGGCACTCCTGTCTGCGCCCGCCGGCAGCACGGCGGTTCTGAATGCGCCCGGCGAGGTGACTCCCGGCTTCACGGCGGACCTGGCCGGGACCTACGTCGCCCAGTTGATCGTCAGCGACGGCACGCTGCAGAGCGCGCCCGACACGGTCGTGATCACGACCGACGACGCGCGGCCCTTCGCTGCGGCGGGGCCCGACCAGCGGGCCAGCGTCGGCACGACGCTGCAGCTCGACGGCAGCGGCTCCGGCGATGCCGACGGCGATGCCCTCACCTACGACTGGAGCCTCATCGGCCTGCCCTCGGACGGTGGCGGCGGCGGCTTCGCCGTGCTTAACCCTCAGACCGGCACGGGCTCGATCCCGGGCTATGCCCTGGGCGCGGAGGACGACCGAGTCCTGATCGTGGGCGTGGTGACCAACACGACCGCGACCAGTGCGATCGACGTCCGATTTGACGGCACGCCGATGCAGGAGGTCGTCAACACCACGAGCTTCTCCATCCGGACGGCGCTGTTCCAGCTCGTGGAGGCGGATCTCGGCGCCGGCGCCCGTAGCGGCGACATCACGGTCACGGTGAACGGCTCGACACCCATCGTGACCGAAATCACGGCCTTCTACCTGACCGGTATCGATCAGACCCGCCTGGCGCGCTCGACCATCAGCTCGGCCCCGCTCTTCGGCTCCGCGACCTCGGCCACGACCACCCTGACGCCGCTGAGCGACCAGACCGTCGTGATCAGCATCCTGGGCCTCGGCAGCAGCCAAATCTGGACCCCCGGGGCGGGCGAGACGGAGATCAACCTTCGCGCCGGCTTCAACGGCGCGATCGGGGCCAGCTTCGAAGAGGCGCCGCTGGCCGAGCCCGTGAGCATGAGCTGGTCCGGCCCCTCGGCGCCGACCCCGACGATCATCCTGGCGACCTACGGCCTCCTTTTCGGAGGCGGCGGGGGCGGCCTCAGCCTGGCCGAGCTCGACGACCCGAGCCTGCCCAACCCGAGCTTCCTTCCGGACCTGGACGGCAGCTATCTCGCGCAGCTGATCGTCAATGACGGCAGCCTGGACAGCGCCCCGGACCTCGTCCTGGCGTCGACCGAGAACGGCCGGCCGCTGGCCAAGGCCGGCAACGACCAGACGGTTGGCGGTGGCGACCTCGTCACGCTCGACGGCAGCGGATCGAGCGACCCCGACGGCGATGCCGTCACCTTCAGCTGGGCCCTCCTGCAGGTGCCGGAGGGCAGCGCGGCGGCACTCAGCGATCCCGGCGTCGCGCGGCCGACCTTCACCGCGGACCTGGTCGGCAGCTATGTCGCCCAGCTGATCGTCGCGGAAGCGGCGGGCGAGCAGCTGGAGAGCGACCCGGTGACGGTCCTGGTCACGGTCGCGAACACCGCGCCGGTCGCCGATGCCGGGCCGGATCGGGTCGTGCGGACCAACATCTTGGTTCAGCTCGACGGTTCGGGCTCGAGCGATCCGGACGGCGACGCGCTGAGCTTCAGTTGGACCTTGGTGACCAAGCCCCTGAACTCGACTGCCGAGCTGGTCGGCGCCGACACCATCGATCCGCAGTTGGCGCCCGACCTGGCCGGCGACTACGTGATCGAGCTGGTCGTCAGCGACGGCCTCGCCGCCTCGGCGCCCGACAGTGTCACGATCACAGCGACCGACCAGGCGCCGATCGCCGATGCCGGCCCGGACCAGAGCGTCCAGCCCGGCGCGCTGGTCAACCTCGACGGCTCCGGGTCCTTCGATCCGGACGGCCAGGCGATCAGCCTCTCCTGGCGCTTCACCACCCTGCCCGGCGGCAGCACCGCCACCCTCGCCGGCGCCGACACGGCGACGCCCAGCTTCACCGCCGATGTGGCCGGCATCTACGTCGCCGAGCTGACCGTCTCGGACGGCGCCTTCGATTCGCTCGACACGGTGGCCGTTCGCGCCGTCGTGGCTTCGACCAACAACCCGCCAGTCCTCGACCCGATCGGCAACCAGACGGTCGCCTTGGGCTCGACCTTGTCGCTGAGCCTGACGGCGAGCGATCCCGACGGCGACGATCTCGCCTTCACGGCATCGCCGCTTCCGCTGCCCGCCGGCGCCAGCCTCAACAGCGCCACCGGCGCGTTCACCTTCGCGCCCGACGAGACGCAGGTCGGCGACCTGCAGATCACCTTCATCGTCACCGACGGGGTCCTGAGCGACTCCGAGGCGATCACGATCACGGTCCAGGCTGCGCCGCCCGGCGGTCAGACGGCGCTCGCGGGCCGACTCCTGGACACGAACGACTTCGTGAACAGCATCGAGACGCCGGTGGTCGGCGCGACGGTCTCGATCCTGGGCAGCGGGGTCACGGCCACCAGCGACGCGAACGGCAACTTCACTTTGACCGGCATTTCTGGCGGCAGTCAGGTCTTCGATATCGATGTCTCGACCGCGAACCTCGCGCCGGACGGCTCGCCCTACGCGGGCTTCCGCGAGGCCTTGCAGCTGATCCCGAACGTGACCAACGTCGTCGAGCGTCCCTTCTTCCTGCCGCGCGTCGAGACCGCCAGCCTGACGACGGTCGATCCGGCCGTCACGACCGTGGTCGAGAACACCAGACTCGGAATCCGCCTGGAGATCCCGCCCGGCTCCGCCAAGAACACCGACGGCACGGACTTCACCGGGCAGGTCTCGATCTCGGAGGTGCCTCTTGCCCTCGCGCCGGCCGCCCTGCCGGAGGAGCTGGAGCCCGGCCTGCTGATCACGATCCAGCCCGTGGGCGTGATCTTTGATCCGCCGGCACCGATCACCTTTCCCAACATCGATCAGGGAAGCCCCGGAGAGCTCTTCGACGTTTGGTCCCTGGATCCCGAGATTGGGCAATTCGTCATCGTCGGGGTCAATGAGGTCAGCGGCGATTCGGCGACGCTCGATCCCGTCGTCGGTGGCATAAGGCGGGCCGATTGGCATCTTTCCATTCCGCCCGCTCTGGCGGGGGATAGCAGCGGAAACAACGGGAAAAATGAAGACCCTGACAACTGTCCTGACTGCAACTCGGGCTCCACGACCAGCCCGGCCGATGGCAACCTGTCGATCTCCCACGATCTCGTCAGTTACCGGTCTTTAAGCCAAGCACGAGATTTGCGGCTGATATACAACAGCAAGCTTGCAGACCCGCGCCCGATCCTTTTCACCGATGCGACAATCTCGAAGTTCGCTGCCTTCCCCTCCCTGCTCTCGACACGCCTGCGCGTCGCGGGCCAAAGCCAGGACGTGGAGGTCTTCACGACGACCGCCGGGCTGTCGAGCGTTCAAGATGAGACGGTCCGTCAAGCGGTTCAATTCGATGCCAGCCAGGTGGCCACGGGCGTTTATCCCTACCAGCTCTTCGTCACGAGCAACTACACCCGCTCCCGCCTGTCCTCTCGAATCACGGGCGACTTGCTCATCAATAACCAGAAGAACAGCGCTTTCGGCGCCGGCTGGACCTTGGAAGGCCTCAGCCGCATTCATGCCGACGGTGCCCGCCTGGTTCTGACCGAGGGCAACGGCGCCATCCTGCGTTTCTTTCCCACGGGGGAGCTGGACTTTTCGAACCGCAAGGATTTCGGAGAGGATCCGAACAGCGACTTCATCACCTCTCCCTTCGTCGGCGACATTGACGGTGACGGCAAGGTTGATGTTCTGGTCGAGAAGCTCGTCGAGAACGTCATCGAAGTCTACATCAATGACGGACGAGGAAGGTTCGCGTTCCGGCAAGCGCTGCCGGGCAATCAGGTCACCGGCGAGATGGCCGTCGGCGATTTCAACGGCGACGGCATCAAGGATATCGCCGCCGCGACCTTCCAGAACGAGCTCTACTATTTCAAGGGTCTGGGATCGGGCTTCTTCGCGGACGGCATCCTCGCCGTTACGAGTTCGGCGACCATTCCCTATGTCACCTCCGCAGATTTCGATCTCGACGGCATCGATGACATCCTCTGGGACATGAACGTGATCAAGGGAAGCGTCACCGAGACCTTCTCGATCGATACCGCGCTCATCGGGTTCAGAGGCCGCGGGGCGGCGATCGCGGACTTCAACAAGGACGGTCTCCCAGACATCGCTCGCGCGTTGCATGATTCGGACCGGCTTGTTGTGGCGCTCAATGTCGAAGGGCAGTCCAATTTCTCCCAGACGACAATCAACGACGTCGGCGCGGTCACGTCGTCGCAGTCGCCCAGCACCATCCGCCTCATCGCTGCGGGTGACGTCAACGGCGACAGCAACATCGACATCGTGTTGCGGAACGGTTTCCCCGAACAGACCGTCTCGATCCTTCTGGGCGATGGCCTGGGTGGCTTCGCGCCAAGGTCTATTTTGAACACCACGGGCAGCGGGAACGTCGTTGATGTCGCAGATCTCGACGGCGACCGGTCGAACGACATCTTCGTCGGTGGACCGACCTCAGTTGTACATCTTGGCAACAGTCTCGGGGATTTCTCCGCCGGCATCGGGATAACGGCCTTGGCCGGTGGGCAGCCCAGGGTGCTTGGTGACGTCGATGACGATGGACTTGTCGACCTCTTCACGACGCGCGCAAGCGCGGCGGATCCAGACTCGGCTTTTTCCATCCACCTCAATGGGGCCGCGGCAACGCCACTCGAGTTCGCAGCACCGGCCGGAGATTTTTCGGCTCTTGTTAGAAATCCAGACAGTAGCTTCACGCGTCGGCTAAGGAACGGGACAGAGATCAACTACGACCCTGAAGGCCTGCAGAGTTCCATCGTCGATCCCAACGGCAACACGACTTTGTACACACATGATGGAGATGGGCGCCTCCTTTCTATAACCGACCCCGTCGGTCTCGCAACGTCATTCACCTACGCGGCTGGGCTTCTGTCGAGTATCACCGATCCTGCCAACCGAGTAACGAGCTTCACGCAGGATTCGGCCGGAAACCTGATCCGGATCACAGATCCGGATGGCTCCTCAAGGCGATTCGACTACGACGAGCGCAATCTGCTCACATCACAGATCTCCAAGCGCGGCTTTGCAAGCGACTACGGTTACAACTTCGCCGGGCAGAACACCTCTAGTAGCCTGCCTGATGGCGCTGTCGTGGCAGTGAGCCCTGCAAACACACTTGGCTTGGTGGATCCTTCGCTAGGACAAGGCACGGAGACCAATCCTGCACCGAATGTCAGACCCGAAACTGCGGTTGGAACCTTCTCGGATGCTCTGGGTAACCCCGTGGAATTCTCGGTGAACGTCTTCGGATCAACGACAGAAACCTCAGATGCCCTTGGCCGGACTACCCAAGTTGAGCGAGATCAGAACAACAATGCAGTAGTGATCACAACGCGCAACGGACGTGTCGATGAGTTCCAATATGACGACCGTGGCAACGTGATTTTGGAGCGCAATGCGGTCGGCACTTCTCTTCAACGTGAGAGACGATTTGAGCACGAAGACCAATTCAATCGGCTGGTCCGTCGCGTGGACTTCGCTGGGAACGAAGAAAGGTTCGAATACGATGCCTCTGGGAACATCAAGAAGACGATTGACCAGAAAGGCGGCGAAAGAACCTTTGAATATGACAGCAAGGGCTTGCTTCTGTCGACGACGGACGAACGAGGGAAGGTTCTTACGCTCACCTACGATAGCCTCGGCAATCTGGAGAGCGTAGTCGACCCCGAAGGCAGCACGACAGTCTTTGAGAAAGATCCGGCGGGCAATGTCGTTCGGATTGTAGAGGGGGCAGGTAGCATCGCAGAGCGTGACGCGACTGCAAGCTATGATTCGATGAACCGAGTTCTTTCCGCGACGAATGGAGAGGGCGCAACAACGGCTTTCGAATACGATGCGGCGGGCAATTTGGTCGAGAGAATATCTGCGACCGGTGAGGTTCTGAGGAGGGCCTACGATGAGCTGGAACGGGTCATCGAGATTGACGACCCGATCGAAGGCGCCACTGAGTTCGTCTACGACTTCAATGGCAACCTAATCGAATCGGTCGATGCGCGCGGCGGATTGACCACGTTCGAGTACGACGTTGTGGGGCAGCTCTTCAAGTCAGTGGACGCAATCGGTGGCATCGAGGAGCTCGATTACGATCCCAACGGCAATTTGACCAAGATTACCAATAGCTTGCTTCAAGAGACCATTTTCTCCTATGATCTTTTCGACCGGCTCGAATCAGAGGTGGATCATCTCGGCAATCAGCTAAGCTTCGAATACGATCCCCGCGACAATCTTACAAGGACTACAGAGCCGAGCGGTGACAGCTTCGTAATTGACTACGACGAATTGTCCCGAATCACACGTGTTACGGCGCCGGACGACGTTATCGATCTGTCGTATGACGCCAGAGGGAACGTTCTGACGCTGTCTGACAACGACAGTGCCCTGATCTTCACCTATGATGGAGTGGGCCGTGTCCTCACCGAGGCCACGGCAGCGGGGGGCGTCCAGCCGCTGGTTACCTTGACCAATACGTATGATGAGGTCGGCAACAGGGTCGCGCTTTCCGATACCGAAGGGGGCGCGACACAGTTCGCCTTCGACGCGGCCGGTCGGCTTACACGGCTCATCACCGCCCTGAGTCAAGCCATCGACCTCACCTACGACCCAGCGGGGCGCTTGGAGGAGGTTGCCTATCCGAACACGACCGTATCGGCGTTTGGCTACGACACTCGTGGCCGGTTGACGCAGCTTGACTACAAGCGAGGGTCGACGCCGTTCGCGACCTTCACTTATGCCTACGATGCGATCAGCAATATCACCTCTATTGATGAGGGAACTCAGTTCCGTGCATTTCAATATGACGCGCTCCAAAGACTGACGGCTGGAGGTTCGGATGGGCTAACGGAAAGCTATTCCTACGACCTTCTCGGCAACAGAACGACATCACACCTATCCATTTCACATACGCACGACGGCATCAATCGCTTGTTGGAGGACGAAGATTTCACCTACACGTATGACACTGACGGGAATCTCGAAAGCAAGACGAGGAAGACGAGTGGTGCGGTAACGACGACCTATACTTACAATGCACGAAACCAGCTAGTGCGCGTAGATCTGCCTGGAGGAGGGGTCGCTGAATACAAGTATGACGCAATTGGCCGTCGGATCACAAAGACAGTCGATGGTCTGACTACATCCTTTATCTACGATGGCGAGAATATTCTTCTTGAATTCGATGATGCTGGTGTTCTGTCGGCACGCTATGACTATGGGCCGGGCCGCGACCGCCCGCTGGTGCAGACACGGGGTACTCAGAGCTTCTTCTTTCATGCAGACCATAGAGGTTCGGTACGCAGGATCACGGATGGGTCGGGGTTCGTGGTCAACTCATATAGCTACGACTCCTACGGAAACGTCGAGTCGGCGATCGAAGGTGTTGCGAACAGCTTTACCTTCACCGGCCGTGAGCGGGACGTTGAGACCGGGCTCTATTTCTATCGCGCCCGATACTATGACCCAACGAGCGGCCGATTCCTGAGCAAGGACCCCTTGGGCCTTGCCACAGGCGACGCAAATTTCTTCCGCTACGTCGGAAACAATCCCATCAACCGTGTGGATCCGAGCGGAAGGTTGCCCTTTGCGCTGCCTTTCGCTCCGCAAGCGGCGGCGGCTTTCGTCGCGGCGGCGAAGGTGTTCGTGGAGGTTGCAGTAACGGCAGGCGTGGCGGTGCTAGCTGTCGTCCAAGGGGAGCGGCTTGTCGAGCAGGCGACCACGAGCAACAATGGTGATGGCAACGAGGGCGGGAAGATCTTGCCCTTCCCACCTCCATCTAGAGCTAAGCCCACGACCGGCGCAGGGACCCAATCCAATGCGAGCGACGAAAGGCGGAATTGTGAACAAGACATCTGCGAGCTACAAACCCGCGTACTCGTTGGCCGAAAGCTTTCGGCCGCGGCAAAGCTCATCAGTCAAGCAGAGAATCCGGCTGCATTCGGAACCCAAAAGCTGTTCATGCTGGCCGTCGAGATCAGAGAGCTGAATCGTGACATAATGCTCCACAATGATGTTCGCTGTCCTGAGCCAAGGTATTACGTGCAGCCACTGACGATACCACCGGAATTCGGTATGTGAGGCATGACGCTCTTGAGTCTTGACATCGAGTTGCTTGAGAATATGGGCAATGCCGCAGATCCTTGGGCGGAAGCTGCGCTGGGGTTTCTACATGAGATTGGAGGAGGGACCGCAAAGGACCTCCGACTTGCAGGAGAGTGGTATGGACGGTCTGCTGGACGCGGCTGCGATTTCGCGAACTACTGCCTGTTGGAAATGCAGCTCGAGCGCAGGGAACAAGCAGCTAGAGAGGCCGTTATGCGATCGGCAGAAAGTGGGTATCCTTTGGCTCAAACGGCTCTGGCAACGATTTACCTTCTGGGTCGTGGCGGGCCACGGAACCTGCGCGCGGCCTACAAATGGGTCAAAGCATCAGCGGACCAAGGCTATGTCCCTTCCCTTCGGCTGATTGCGTTGATGCTTCTGGATGGAGAAGGGACGACCGCCGATCTTAATCTCGCCAAGGAATACCTGAGGCAGGCAGCTGAGCTTGGTAGTGCGGATGCAAGCCATACCTTGGCTGGGATCCTGATCTACCAGGACAAAGATAAGAATCCGAAGGAAGCGCTCAGGCTGTTGAAGTTTGCTGCTTCGAATGGTGTATTTTATTCACTGTTGGAGTTGGCAACGGCATACAATAAGGGAAGCCATGGACTCTCCCGTGATTCCGATCTTAGTATTTTTCTCCTTTCGCTCTGTGATGGTGAAGAGGAATTGCGTTGAGGGCGAGATTTGAGGCCTCGTCAAGTCAGCTGATCGACTCATCCCAACGAGTGTTTCGGGTTAAATCGGAGCAGTTGGCAGACTGACCCCGACAAAGAGCTATTGTAGAAGATGGAAGGCATGGATATCGACAGCTTGCTCCACGTCGCGGATTGGGGAGATCCCTATGCGCAGGTGCTCGCCGGCTACCTTGCTGAAAATGGCTTTGGAATGCAAAAAGGTCCAAAGCTTGCCGAGGGCTGGTACCGGAGGGCCGCCGAGCAGGGGTTCGCTCAAGGGCAATTCGCCCTTGCCTGCCTTCTGGAGGAAAGCGATCCTGATCAAGGCGTGTACTGGCTGACCGAAGCCGCAAACGCCGAGTATCCCGCGGCAGAGCAAGCGCTTGCCAGACGCTACTGGCAGGGGCGGCCGCCAACCGTGCCCGAGCCTGGGCTCGCTTTCAAGTGGATGAAATCGGCGGCCGACCGCCTCTTCGTTCCCGCCCTGCTGGACCTTTCTAAAATGTACGACCTCGGGGTCGGGACCACTGCCGACAGGGAGCAAGCAGATCTCTGCCTCTTGAAGGCGGCGAAGGCTGGCAGCCCCGTCGCGGCCTCGAAGCTCGGGAAACGCCTGCTCGAACGCGGTGGTGAGGAGAATGTCGAAGGAGGCCTCCATTGGGTAAAGTGGGCCGCCTCCAACCGCGATCCCGCAGCCTTCGAGTGTCTTGCCGACATTTACCAGCATGGCAGGTTCGGTATGCGCAAAGATCCCCATATCGCGGAAGTCTTTGCCGGACTCGCCAAAAACCTGCCGAACCTGCACCGTTTGAACCAGCGCGCCGAAGACTAAGCAATAGTGTCCAGGGTCTTTCGCATATGCGATGCCTGTGAGACGACCACCAAAGACGTAATCAATAGGTTGGGGCTTTAATTGCCGCTGAAAGCGAAGCCAATTCAGAGTACTAAGCGGTTCTTTCGGGCCTTCGAATTGCCATAGCAACAGGGAATTAGTTCCCTGTGAACAAAGCGCAGTGGATTGATACGGCTGGAGTTTCTGGCATTTCGAAGTAGTCGGTTTTGCAGGATTTTGGGTGTTTGCCCTCTGGAACCTTGCGATTTTTCCCGCGGTTTGGGGATTCCTTGGCGGGCCGATCCGTGATTCCCTGTTCGCATCGAGGAGGGCATCGATGCGACCCAATCAGCCTGAGACACAGGAGACCGGCGATCTGTTCCGGGCCCGGCTCGAGCAGATCATCGACATGGGCCACGAGCTGGTGCGGCTGGCCGGCACGATCGACTGGGACTGGATTGACGAGCAGGTCGCCGGGCGCTTCAGCGACACCGGGCGGCCGGGGACCGAGACCCGCTTCATGGTCGGCCTGCTGCTGCTCAAGCACATCTACCACCTGTCCGACGAGGCGGTGTGCGAGCGCTGGGGGGCGTAGCCCCGCGCGTATGCGCCGACCCGTATTTCCAGTACTTCACCGGCGAGGCGTTCTTCCAGCACCGCTTCCCGCACGAGCGCTCGGGGCTGAGCCACTGGCGCCGGCGCCTCGGCGACAAGCTGGAGATCCTGCTCCAGGAGAGCCTGCGGGTGGCGCACAAGACCGGCGCGCTGAAGCCCCGGCACCTCACCCGGATCAGCGTCGACACCACGGTGCAGCCGAAGAACATCACCCACCCGACCGACGCCAAGCTGATGCACAAGGCGGTGGTCATGCTCGGCCGGCTGGCCAGGCAGCACGGGGTGCGGCTGCGCCAGTCCTACGTCCGGGTCGCCAAGCGGGCCGCGATCATGGCCGGGCGCTATGCCCACGCCAAGCAGTTCAAGCGCCACCACCGCGAGCTGCGCTTCCTGCGCACCCGCCTCGGCCGGCTGATCCGCGACATCCGCCGCAAGATCCATGGCGACGAGACCTTGAAGGAGCTCTTCGCCATCCCGCTGTCACGGGCCGATCAGGTGCGCCACCAGCGGCAGCGCCAGCGCGGCTGGAAGCTCTATTCGCTGCACGCCCCGGAGGTCGAGTGCATCGGCAAGGGAAAGGCGCACCGACCCTACGAGTTCGGCGTCAAGGTCTCGATCGCCACCACCAACGCCCGCGCGCCGGGCGGTCAGTTCGTGGTCCACGCCAAGGCCCTGCCCGGCAACCCCTATGACGGCCACACCCTGGCAGATGTCCTCAAGCAGACCCAGGCACTGACCGGCGGCGAGATCGAACGGGTCTACGTCGATAAAGGCTATCGTGGCCACAATGCGCCCAAACCCTTCCGGGTCTACCGCTCCGGCCAGAAGCGTGGCCTCCACGGCGTGATCAAGAAGGAACTCCGGCGCCGCTCCTCCATCGAGGCGGTGATCGGCCACCTCAAGACCAACGGCCATCTCGGACGCAACTACCTCAAAGGCCGCCATGGCGACCAGGCCAACGCCGTCCTCACCGCCGTCGGCCACAACCTTCGCCTGGTCCTCAGATGGCTGAGGGCTTTGTTGTCCAGAATCCTGGCCCCGATCCTTCGCTTGCTCACACCAATTCCCAACCCGAACCCGGCTTCTTAACGGTCAACGAGTTCAGATTTCTTCGCGAAGGCTATCAAGCTGCTCCCGCGCTACCCTGAACAGGGTGCTCATGGCTCTTCGCTCCTCAATGGCCGCAGCGCTCCAGTATCCGTGCTTCCAGGCGTTTCGGTTGCCCTTGGGCGCCCCGGGCGATTTTCCGCCGTGCATCCGGCATCTACCGTTTGACATCGCTGGTGAGCGGCACGGACGCTTCTTCCTCGTCCGGACACCGCAGCGTGGGCTCTGGTGCATGGGCAAGAGGCTTTGCATGGGGTTGTTCCTCTGGTTTTGACGCTTCCCTGTCCCCCCGGGTCACCTGGCCGACGATAGCCTGACCGCCGTCATGGACGTGCACGTGCTTGACGGTCACCTTCTGCTGGCCCTTTCCGCGATACTTTCGAAGCGCCGCCATTTGGTCGACATAGAGGCGGGCGAGGCGGGTTCCATGGCGCAAGGCCATGTCGCGGCCGACGAAGGTCTGCTCGGGAATAGCCGCGCGGCAAAAGCACTCCTGAGCAGCGGAGTGCACCGCGACCATTTGCGCCGCCAGCAGGCCCTCGACACCGTCCCGAGGTCCAATCTCTCTCAAGGCGCCAAGCCCGAATTGGACGAGCCGCCCTTTTAGGTCCACAGGGCATTCGCTGCCGTACCAGAGCGTGCCGAGGACTTGGTTGAGCAGGGCAAATGAGAAATCGCCGCTTTCCGTCCCGGTCAGAGGCTTCAAGTGTGCGCCATCGGTGGGAACCGGCTTGCCGGGTGCCGTGGAGCCATTCCGTTTCCGCGTCGACGCCATTACTTTTTCAAATGCTCTTTATGTAGAGGCCACGGTCTCGTGAGGTCTGCATCACACAGCAGTACTCCCACCAAGATATAGAAGGTCTCCGCAATGTGCGAGCACGGATGACCTCAAATATCGCCTTGAGATTTCACTTCTACAGGGTCAAGAGCGGGCGCCGCTGGGACCGTCATACTCTGCAAAACGAGAGTACGGTACTCTGAGATTTCTGGGTAGCTTTTCGTTTCCTACGCCCTGCACGCAGCGCCTTTCTCTCGGCCTTCCATTGCTGGACTTGGTCTTCCGTCCGTCGCTTCCACTGGTTCGTGGGCGGGGTGTGGTCACGGTCGGGCAGATAGGTCAGCCGAAACCTTGAGGGTTGATTGGTTCCGGCCCATCGCCCTCCACGCTGGAACCGCAGCAAGCCGAGGAATTCGGCTTCTTCGATCGCCTCGCGAATGCCGTTCGATCCGAGGCCGTAGGCCCGTAGCTGTTCATGTGTGGCCTTCAGATTGCCGTTCTCCGTTCCTGCGTGGTTCATGTGCTCGATCTCCAGGAAGTCCAGCAAGCGTGCGCAGTTGATAGATCTCGCTCTCCAGGCGGGGCTCGATAACAATTCACGGGTATGCCAGACCCAGGGTTCTCCCTTGGGCGGGCGATTGGCTTTTCCGCGGCGCCCCGACCTTTTTCCCGAGCTTCGGCCGGTAGCATCGGGCTTCCAGTGCGCAGGCATTGGTTGACACCCAAAATCCCGGAGATCCGCAATTCAGAGCCCAGTGCCTCTGGGCGCCGATGGATTCCATTCCGAGGTGGAGGAGAAGGCCCGCGTCTCGGCCCAGCGCGACGGATCAGAGAGGCGATAGGCCACACGCTTGGCGCCGAGCTTGTAGAACCGCGGTGCACCGCCCGGTGGCGGCTCAACGCGCCAGCGCTGAAGGGTCCGGACGGAGATCTTGAGAAATGCCGCCGCCTGCCGTTCGGTAACGAAGGGCTCTCGGCTCGGTGTTTCGACTGAATCAGCGGCGAGGGTAGTGTCGCGCATTTGGGCCTCCATGGTTGTCTGGACGAAAGCCGTCAACTGGAGGCATCAGACCCGAACAGGATCCTTCTGTCGGACGGAATGGAGCGAAAAAGGGGCGGAAACCGCCTGTTCCTTAATTTCCGCCCTCCTTCAAGTGCCGATAGATGTTGCGGACCCGCTCCTTCAAAACGCTCTCCGAAGGTTCCTGTCCGTAGGTCCGCTGGAACCATTCAGCCATAGTGCGGTCAAGCTCGGCTTGGGTAGCTGGCAGCCCGTCCGGAAGGTTGGCAATGCGGATGACTTCCCGATAGAAGGCATCCCAGTCGTATTTCCTGGGACGCCCAGAGCTGTGACCTTTCGGTAAGTCTTCGGCACCTTGGTTTGCGGAAGGAGCGCTTTGCTCAGGCGTGTTTTGACGCCGCTTCTTCGCGTAACCCGCGGCGGCCTCTTGGATCTCGCTCGCCTTCACCAGGATCGGCCCGTTCCGATACATTGGGGTCCCTTCCAACGCGGCTCCTATGCGGACCTTTGCGGTAGCGGTCCTGGGGCGCAGGGCTGAGGTCCAAAACTGCTCCTCGCTCCAGATCCATGCCGGAATCGGCCATAGTCGTCCGTCCAGCACATCAGCGGACACGTCTTGTGCGAAGAGGCGTTGGCTTAACCAATCCGATGCGTCCCAAAAGCGGAAGAAGGCTGCCGATTCGCGCTCGTAGCGATCTCGCGGAATCGCGTGCAGAATGATCCCCGAATCGCTATTGACCCCAGTTGGCGGGGCTTGCCGCTCAACTCGACCCGCCCGCTCCAAGAGCAGCTGGGCGTCGTCCTCATTCGCGGGCAATGGGGGCAAAGGTCGAGCGGTAGGTTCCAGACCAAGCCAGTCCTCGGAATAGAGTACCTTTCCAGCGTCCTCTACGGCCTCAGGGAGCCACCAGTAGCCATCCGGGACAAACATCGGCGGCATGCATCTCTCCCAATGAGGAAAAGGCGAGTGATCCCGGGCCAAATCTATCAAGGACACCGCCTTAAGCTCCTTTCTTGTCTGGCTGTGACAACACGCCGCTCGGCGCCGACGAATCGGGTCGAATCCGGAGAGGATTATACACCCACCGGCCGCCGGGTTTATCCCCTGTCCGCCAGCTTCACGCTTGGACTTGGCCAGCTTCGTGAGGATGATCGGCGTCTGCCCGCAGAGATGACAGGCTGCGGTCGGAGACGGGAGCTCTCGAGCTATCGAGACCGTTTCATCGAAGGCGGGCGGGTGAAAGGGGCGGTCACTGCTAGGCAAAGTCTTACCGGGCTGACTGAAACCCTGCGAAAGCGAGAGCAAATCGCTTGGTATGAACTCCGAAAGCCTTTTGGTGACTGAGCCTGGCGCGAATTGCTACGCCCTGGGAAGTTTCAACGACAAACCATGCTACCCAACTTCGACGTCGGCGTTTCTTTCCGTTCCGTGAGACTAAGAAAGTATACCCAACAAGCCGACATGACATGCCAGAATTAGCCGAACAATGGGCAGTATCGCCACGTCCCGCTATTGCTAGCCATAGATCCTGCTCGGTATGGTAGCGCCGCGAATCAACGGGGGAAGGCGATGGCGAAGGGCAACGACAGCATTGTCCTGCGCGTCGACCCCGAATGCCAACGCCGAGACTCCTGAATGACCGAACAGTTTTTTGAGCGGCCGATCCTCAACTCGCCCTACGAGTATCCGGCCCGGCACTGGGAGCTTGATGAGGACGGCCAGCCGACGAACAGGATCCTTGAGGTTCGGCGGCGCTCGGAGCTGATTACACCGGTCCCAAAGCCCAGGAAGCGCCGCCGCGCGAAGGGTCAGAAAGAGTTGGGGCTGGGGATCGAGGATCTCTCTTCCGAAGAGCAAGAATACAATCCTACGCCGATCATCAATGAGATCCGCAGCCACGTCGACTCCTGGCGCAAGCTGCCGAACCGGAACGACTGGCAAGTAACGCCCGAGACCGCCCGGCTCTTGCAGCATTGGCGACATCATCGGTTCCAGGACATTCGCCCCTTCTTCTGCCAGGTCGAGGCCGTGGAGACCGCGATCTGGCTGACGGAGGTCGCGCCCAAGCTCGGCCGGCGAGGTAATAAGTTCTGGGAGCACCTCAAGGGGGCCAACGAACAGGCCAATCCCGCGCTGCTGCGCATCGCCCTGAAGCTGGCGACCGGCGCGGGCAAGACCACGGTCATGGCCATGCTGATCGCTTGGCAGACAGTGAACGCCGTCCGCCATCCCGGCAGCAAGCTCTTCACCCGCGGTTTCTTGGTGGTGGTGCCCGGCATCACGATCAAGGACCGGCTGCGGGTACTGCAGCCCAACGATCCGGACAGCTACTACCGAAGCCGCGAGATCCTGCCCAACGACATGCTGGGCGACCTCGAACGGGCCAAGATCGTCATCACCAACTACCACGCCTTCAAGCTTCGGGAGCGGATGGAGGTCTCCAAGACCGGTCGAGCCCTGCTCAAGGGCCGCGGTCCCGAGCTCAACACGCTGGAGACGGAAGGCCAGATGCTGCAGCGGGTCATGCCCGAGATCATGGGTATGAAGAACGTCCTGGTTCTGAACGACGAGGCCCACCACTGCTATCGCGAGAAGCCGCAGAGCCATGAGATCGACGAGCTGAAGGGCGACGAGAAGGACGAGGCGAAGAAGAACAACGAGGCCGCGCGGCTCTGGATCAACGGCATCGAGACGGTGAAGCGCAAGCTCGGCGCCCGCACGGTCTTCGACCTTTCGGCGACTCCGTTCTTCCTGCGCGGCTCCGGCTACGCCGAGGGCACGCTCTTCCCCTGGACGGTCAGCGACTTCTCGCTGATGGATGCCATCGAATGCGGCATCGTCAAGCTGCCGCGGGTGCCGGTGGCCGACAACATCCCCGGCGGCGAGATGCCGAAGTTCCGCAACCTCTGGGACCACATCGGCAAGAAGATGCCGAAGAAGGGACGCGGCAAGTCCGGGAAAGTACTCGACCCGCTCAGCCTTCCTGCCGAACTTCAGACCGCCCTGGAAGCGCTCTACGGCCACTACAGGAAGACGTTCGAGCTTTGGCAGGAAGAGGGGATCGGCGTTCCCCCGGTCTTCATCGTGGTCTGTAACAACACCTCGACCTCGAAGCTGGTCCACGACTTTATCTCGGGTTTCGAGCGTGAGACCGAGGATGGCAAGTCTTCGCTTGTCTATGGTCGTCTGGAACTGTTCCAGAATCACGACGAATACGGGAATCGTCTAGCTAAGCCTCGCACGCTTCTGATCGACAGCGAGCAGCTGGAGTCAGGCGACGCGCTCGACAAGAACTTCCGCGATATGGCGGCGGACGAGATCGAGCGTTTCCGCCGAGAGAGAGCCGCGCGCTTGAATGACCCAATCGCGGCCGCAAACATCACGGATCAAGAGCTGCTGCGCGAGGTCATGAATACGGTCGGCAAAGCGGGGCGGCTCGGCGAATCCATCCGCTGCGTCGTCTCGGTCTCTATGCTGACCGAAGGCTGGGACGCCAACACCGTCACCCACATCCTTGGAGTCCGCGCTTTCGGCACCCAGTTACTCTGCGAGCAAGTAGTGGGGCGCGGCCTGCGCCGTCAGTCCTACGACCTGAACGAGGAAGGCCTCTTCAACGTCGAGTATGCCGACGTGCTCGGCATTCCCTTCGACTTCGCGGCCAAGCCGGTCGTGGCCCCGCCCGCCAAGCCGCGCGAGACTATTCGCGTCCACGCGGTCATACCCGATCGGGACGCTCTGGAGATCACCTTCCCCCGCGTCGAGGGTTACCGCGTCGAGTTGCAGAACGAGAAGCTCACGGCCAACTTCAGCCCCGACTCGCTGCTCCAGCTGACACCGGATCTGGTCGGTCCTTCGGTCACCAAGAATCAGGGAATCATCGGAGAGGGCGTCGACCTGACCGTGAAGCACCTGGAGGACATGCGCCGCTCGACGATCCTGTTCCACCTGGCCAAGCACCTGCTCTACACCAAGTACCGCGATCCGGGCGAGGAGCCGAAGCTGCACCTCTTCGGCCAGCTCAAGCGGATCGCGCGGCAATGGCTCGACGGCGGCTACCTGCGCTGCACGGGCGGCACCTATCCGGCCCAGCTCCTCTACCAGGAGATCGCCGACATGGCCTGCGAGCGCATCAAGACCGCGATCACCGAGACGCTGGCCGGCGACCGCCCCGTGAAGGCGATCCTCGACGCCTACAACCCCATTGGCTCGACCCGCTTCGTCAACTTCACCACCTCGAAGGAAACCCGCTGGCAAACGGACCCGCGCAGGTGCCACGTCAACTGGGTCGTTTGCGATAGCGATTGGGAGGCGGAGTTCTGCCGCGTGGCCGAGGCGCATCACCGCGTCCGGGCTTACGTGAAGAACCAGAACCTGGGACTCGAGGTGCCTTACCTCATGGCCGCCAAACCCAGGAAATACCTTCCCGACTTCATTGTGCAGGTCGACGATGGGCAAGCCGATCCCCTGAACTTGATCGTCGAGATCAAGGGCTTCCGCGGCGAGGACGCCAAGGAAAAGGCGAACACCATGCGCGCCTACTGGGTGCCCGGCGTGAACAACCTGGGCAAGTTCGGCCGCTGGGCCTTTGCCGAGTTCACGGAGGTTTATGAAATCGAGAGTGAATTCGGAAAGCTCATCGAGTCTGTTCTTTCTCCAGAACTGGCGTGATGGAAGAGCTATGCCAAACAGGCCTATGAAGCCGACTGTCGAGAACCTAGGCCAGCATGGAGCCAGACCGCTGACACGATGGCTGATTGCGGCAGCAGAGGAGCGGATGACAATCACCTACGGTGAAGCAAAGCGCCGGCTAGAGGATGAGTATGGTTTCGACACGATATTCTCGCCCATGATGGGGCACCCCGCCGGTGCTGCCATGGACAACATTCGTCAGGCCGAGCCCGATGCGCCGCTTCTGAGTGTGTTGCTCGTTCAGCAGGGCGACCGATTGCCTGGTGATGGTGCAGGCATTTTTCTGGCCGAGCGTTTTGATCAGCCGCAGCTTCTGGAAAAAGGCGCCCGAAAGAAGTATCCCGACTTGTGGAAACAGACCTTTGAGCAAGCGGCAGATGAAGTCTACGCCTATCCAGACTGGAAAGGCGTTTTTGAGCGCATCTATCAGGAGGACTATCAGCCTGACCCGGCCTCCATAAAGCGGCGACTCGGGAAGGATGGCAAAGAGAAAGATGGCCTGAAACGCGGGCGCCACGGAGAGGGCCCCAACCACCGAGCCTTGCGGCTTTGGACCAAGGAGAACCCGGAGCTGGTTATGCCCTCGCTTCTGCCGATCCGGGCCGAAACCGAGGTCGAACTCCTGTCTGGGGACCGGGTCGATGTTGTCTACTACACGCCTTCCATGACCCTTGCGATTGAGGTGAAGTCAATAGACTCGAACTGGTTCGATCTGCGGCGTGGAATCTATCAGTGCGTAAAGTATCGAGAGGTTCTAAGGGCCCAAGACGCACGGCGCGATCCAAGTGTCGACTGTCTGATGATCACTGAGCTGGAACTCGATGGCGATCTCAAGAACCTCGCCAAGCTGCATCGTGTGAAGCTCTTGGTTTCGTCGATCAACACATAGCGAAGGTCTTGGATGGCGAGAAAACCGAAGAAGCCGGTCGAGGTCGAGACGCTGCGTCACGAAAAGGCGAAGCGGTGGAACATTCCGACGGCGGAGTTCCAGTCGGTGATGGCGGAGGAGGAGAAGAACCCGATCCGCATCGCCTACGAGCGGCGCAACCGCGACCTCGACCCGCAGCTGGTCTGGCGCGGCAAGGATGAGCAGGACTGGTCCGACCTCGTGGTCCAGGCGCCGCCGCTCTACATCCAGGAGAAGCTCCACCCGAAGGTCCTGATCGACGACCTGCTCAAGCAGAGCAAGGAACGGGCGGAGCAGGCGGAGCCCGAGATGCCCGACCTCTTCGCCGACTTCAACGGCCTGCCAGACGCCGAGGCCGCGACCGAGTTCTACCAGCACGCCGCCAACTGGTCGAACCGCATAATCCTCGGCGACAGCCTGCAGGTCATGGCCTCCCTGGCCGAGCGCGAAGGCCTGCGCGGCCAGTTCCAGTGCATCTACCTGGACCCGCCCTACGGCATCAAGTTCAACTCCAACTTCCAGTGGTCCACAACCAGCCGCGACGTCAAGGACGGCAAGGCCGACCACATCACCCGCGAGCCAGAACAGGTGAAAGCCTTCCGCGACACCTGGCGTGATGGCATTCACTCCTACCTCACCTATCTGCGCGATCGGCTGGCGGTCTGTCGTGATCTATTGACTGATAGTGGATCGGTATTTGTCCAAATTGGAGATGAGAATGTCCACCGCGTGCGTGCTGTTATGGATGAGGTATTTGGCGATGAGAATTTCATCACTGAGATTGTAGTGAAGAAAAAAGGTAGCCAAATCAGCGGGACAGTTGATTCAGTAAATGATTTCATCCTCTGGTATGGAAGACAGCCGAAGGATACGGGACTTCTCAAGTTCTGACCCCTTTTTCACGTAAGAGAAGATGAAGAAATCTTCGATGATTTTCCTCTCGTTGAGCTCAGCTCCGGTGAACGTATCCGAATCTCCGACCTTGGAAATCGCGAAGGTGAATCCTACCACTTGAACTATGCCCTTCTCCAAGAGCGCCATCCGGGCGCGCGCTTTTTTTTTGCGCTAAACCCACTTAAGAGTGGTGGATATAGAAGAAATCAATCTCACGACTTTCGGTTTCAGAATAGGGTATTTCCGATTCAAGATGGACAATGCTGGAAGCATACTGTTATTTCAGATGGAGAAGGGCCATCTGGTATGGATCGCCTTAGCCGAGCGGACCTTTTGTTTCCATTGAAGAGAGATGTTCGGTTCATTAGATACTCTCCAAATCCTTCTATCAAGCGGACTTCCAACTGGTGGGACAGTTTAGGTGGTGCCTCTTCTCCGATCTATGTTGTCCAGACGAATCCGGAGATAATAAAGCGCTGCATCCTTATGACTTCTGATCCAGGAGATCTAGAGCGCCACGCCTTAATTGGGAATCGTTGAGGGATTTCCTTTTGGGGCGAAGTGTGATTCACCCTAGTTGGAGGTGGATCATGGGCAAGAGCTATTCCTTGGACCTGCGGGAGCGGG
>JASJBF010000024.1 GCA_030066685.1 Kiloniellales bacterium
AGGCGGCCCTGGGCGCGGGCGCCCAGAGCGGCGACATCGTGGTCCAGGTGACCGGCGCCTCGGGCTGGGGCGCGGCCACCCAGGCGGTCGCCTTCACGGCCGCCGGGGTCGACCAGGCGGCAACGCCACTGCTCTCCCAGGCGAGCAGTCCGGGCACGGCCGAGACCGCGATCGCGGCCAGCATCACGACCGGCGCCAAGTCGCTGCTGGTCAGCGCCTTCGGCCTGGGCGACCAGGCGACCTGGGCGCCCGGTGCGGGCGAGACCCAGGCCGGCTACGCCGGCTCCGGCTCGGCGGCCGGCGGGGCGAGCACCGAGGTCGCGGGCCCCGGCACCGCAGACATGAGCTGGTCGGGCCCGGCGCCGCCGGGTAGGCGGCGGCGGCAGCGCCGGCGACGTGGTCGAGCGCTACGCCTACGACCCCCACGGCGAGGGCCTGGACGAGGGGGCCTGGGCAGCATTGCCTTCCGCTACGCCGGCCAGCGCTACGACGCCGAGACCAAGCTGATCTACATGCGCGCGCGCTACTACAGCGTCGCCATCGGCCGCTTCCTCTCCCCCGATCCCATCGGCTACGAAGACGGCTTCAACCTCTACACCTACGCCGCCAACTCGCCCCTCAACTTCATCGACCCCACGGGCCTTCTCGCAGCTCGGAGCTTCATTTTCGACGGCCGCTCTCTTCGCGAGACCGACTATTTACAAAGGACACCAACGTTTCTGGAACGCACGGCGAATTTCATTGCGCGTAACGAGGAGAAGATCGTCGTCGGAGTCCGTGTAGGAATTGCGGCGGGGGCGCTTTTGGCGGACCTCTTGACGGTACCCTCCGGTGAAGGGCTCGCCGGTGCGGCCGCTGCGCGCAGCCTCGGCCGCAGACTTATCGATTGGCTCTTGGGCAAGGACCAAGTCATCTATAACAATGGTTGGCAAACCCGAGATGGACGTTTTGCCAGCCCACGGAGCTCTGGCCAAACGACATACCAGTTTGCGGAGCGACTTCCATGGGACTCTATCGCTCAGAAGCCTGGATGGTCAGTTATCCGTGGTAGGGTCTATGCGCGAAACAGCGCGGGAGATATTAGGATCTATGATGGAGTGGCGGTCAGCCCGAGGGGGCGAGTCATAGGTCTTGAGATCAAGACGGGTCTGTCCCGGAACTCCCGGCAACTCGGCTTCGATAGAGGAATCAACACGCAGAATCCCGCATCTGCTTTTGGAGAGAACACCGGCCTTGTCATAGGTCGAGCATTCCATATCAAGTTATAGGGAGGTGCGATGGGGCAAGATCTGGATGTAAGGCCGTGTGTTCTCGAGATGTTGAACGACAACGTGGATCGGGTGCTCTTGCCGCAGGGATTCCGCCGACCCAATCGATCGAAGTCGTACGATCGTGAGATCGGCGCGACGACACAGGGAATCAACATTCTGGTGGAGAAGCGGCCGCGCTACTATCCCGGCGCCGTGGCGCATATCCGCCCGTGGGTTTCCGTGTCCATGAAGACTGTCGGCCGGATTGCCAAGGACCTGGTCGACGACAACTTGGACCTTCTGGGCGGCAGCGCAGAGATCGTCGTCAACCAGCCGATCGAGCTGGTCGCACCGAAAGATAGACACGAGGAGTGGTATGCCTTCTCCGGCGAGGACTTCGCGGAGATCGGCGCGGGGGTCGCGGCCTTCATCGGCACCTGGATCCTGCCGTTCCTGGAAGACTACCGGGAGCCGGCGGATTTGATCAGGGGCGCGGCACGTCAGGACGACCGGCTGATCCGGCAGAAGCACTTCTGGATATTCGTGATGGCCGCGCACATCGAGCTTGGCGAAGCGGAGGCGGCGAAGCGATTGCTTGCCGAGCACTTTTCCGGCTTGGGGCTGAGGCGCCGCTTCGCGCCGGTCTACGCCTATTTCGGCGAGAAGGCTTTCGATTGACGGCCTCGAGGCCTTTGACGTCTGGCCCGAGAGGTCTGGTCCGGCGAGACTGAAGGGCGGCGGAGGACAGCGAGATGATGAGCTCAAAGGCACTGCGCGCGGGACTGTCGTGCGTCTCGATGGTCGCGGCTCTGGTTCTCGGGCTCGGCGCCTGTGTCGGCCCCCGCGAGGCCAATCCTTCCGGCCTGTACTTGAGCTAAGACGGCGCCGAACGCATCTTGGTCGAGGCCTCCCGGCGCATTCGCTTTCAGATCCGCCTGGATGAGGCCGATTCCGATCGGCTGACGGATCGGGAGTACCAGAAGTACTCGATTTGGCCGAAGAGCAGAAGGCTGGTCCCCTACCCGATGAGATCTGCGGGAGCTTTTGGGATCGGCAAGTTCAAATGGCTGTGGAAAGACGGCAGGATCGCCAAGACCGACGACAAGACCGGGGAGGTCATCACTTGGTTCGAGTGGCAAGGCTAGAGCGGGATGATTTGAAGTCGAATCGACTTCAAATCTGAATCCCGCTCTACTTCAACAGATCAGAGCACGATTCAGATATGAGGTTGCTTCAACCTCATATCATCGTGCTCTAGCGCCGGGCCCGGTCGCGCGCCTGGGCGCAGGTCTCCCGTCGGACGCGAAGCTCGAAGGAACGGCGAGGGCGGATGTCGGCCGGGGCGAGGGCGGAAACCTCTGGGCCGAGACGGCGCGGCGCGGCTGCGGGCGCCCGGCTCCGCCCTCTTCCCGGCGCGTCCGGCGCGCGGCGCTCCGGCCCGGGCCGCGCGGGATTTGACCCGGATCAAGGCGCGTCCGGCGCGGCGCGGGCAGGCTGGCGCTCACCTCAGGATGCCAGATATGGGAGCGCCCGATGGTCGAGAAGTCCCACACCGCCGGTTGGTGGCCGAACCTCTATGAACCGCTGCGCAGCATGGGCCAGAAGCTGGCCGAGTGGTTCGCGCCGAGGTCCGACGCCTCGGCCGTGGACGACTATTACGAGGTCAACGTCGAGCTGCCCGGGGTCAAGGCCGGCGACGTCGACGTCTCGGTCCACGACAACAACCTGGTGGTCCGCGGCGAGAAGCGCTTCGAGCACAGCGAGACCGGCCGCACCTACTTCTTCTCCGAGCGCGAGTACGGCGCCTTCCAGCGCAGCTTCCGCCTGCCCCCGGACGCCGACGCCGAGAAGATCGACGCCGAGTTCAGGGACGGCGTGCTCCGCCTGAGGATCGCCAAGCGCAGCGCCACACAGGTGGCCGGCAAGAAGATCGAGGTGCGCCAGGCCTGAGGCGCCCCGCGCGACGCGGGGGTCGGGCAGCCTAGAGCCCCGGCCCGCGCCGCTGCGATGGCATGAGGCCCCAGTATCCGCAATGCAACTGTGTCGAAATGAAAACATCGGCACGGCTGCGCTTGACTTCTCAAAGGTTTTGACTCAGGACATCTTGCGTCGCAACGGCGTCTTGATCCCGACCCGATTTGTATTGGGGGGAATCGGGGGCCGTCTTACGCCAACTTTACTTGCGAGTTCGAGATGAAAATCCTTCCCGTCCTGGCCTTGCTTCTGGCCATGCCCCTGTTATCCGGCTGCGCGATCTTCGGCGTCGCCGCGGTCGGCACCGCGGTCGCGGAGGGCGCCACCGCCGACGACGACCCCGATGCCTCGAACGGCATCGTCGCCCGGCAATGGCAGGCCGCCTGCGCCGCGGTCGACGGCACCGTCGACCCCAAGAGCGGCGACTGCAACGGCGACCTCTTCGCCTACTTCTTCGGCGGCGAGAAGCCCGAGCCGGCCGAGCCGCAGCCAGAGCCGGCCCAGTACCAGCCGCAGCCGCCGCAGGCCCAGCCGCAGCCCGTCGAGGCCCAGCCGGTCCAGTAGGGCCGGCCGGCCGAAACACCGGCGCCGCCGCAGGCCCCCGCCGCCGGTGAGCGCCCTGAACGCTCAGACCGGCGGGGCGGCCATCGCCGGCTACACGGTGCCGGCGGCCGCCGGCCGGTTGCTCCCGGCCGCCTCAACCTAGCGAAGCGATGTCGTAGAGCCCTGGTTGCGCATGCTTCTCTGTCCGTGGCTTTCCATCGCGAGACCTACCGATTCTGGTAGCTGTGTTTTTCCGGGGTTCGTCTAGACTGATCCGAGTTGTGATCACCCTGCCAGAGAGGAGCGATCGGGCGATGCGGATGAAGCTACTTTCCGGGCTTTCGGTCCTGCTGCTCTGCGGCGCGCTCCTCGGGGCGGCCGTGCCGGCGGGGGCCGGGAGCGTGTCCTACGAGTACGATGCGCTGGGGCGGCTGGAGCGGATCATCTATGACGACGGCACGGTCATCGAGTTCGTCTACGACGCCGCCGGCAACCGGACCAGCCGGGTGGTCACGCCCGGGACCTGAGGGCGCTCTTTATCTCGAGGTATCTCGGCGCGCAGGGGCGGCTTCCCGGGTTTGGCTGGGTGGCGCTTGCCGACCTTACGCTTTGCCGCTATCCCCTGCCGCCATGCCCCTGATCCCATCGCGCGGCGATCTCTTCGCGACGCCCGGCCTCCAGGGCCTCGGCCACGGCTGCAACTGCGCCGGGTCCATGGGCAAGGGGATCGCGGTGGCCTTTCGCGAACGCTGGCCGGAGATGTATGCGGCCTATAAGGAACGCTGCCGGGACGGGCGCTTCGGCCTCGGCGATGTGTTCCTCTGGGAGGAGGACGGGGTCTGCGTCTTCAACCTCGGGACCCAGAAGAGCTGGCGCAGCCGGGCCGAGCTGCCCGCGATTCGCCGTGCGGTCGCCGAGACGCTGCGCTTGGCCGAGGCCCGGGGCCTGGCCGAGGTCGCCCTGCCGCGGATCGGCGCCGGGCTCGGTGGCCTGGACTGGGACGAGGTGCGCTCTTTGCTCGAAGAGCTGACCGCGGAGTCGCCGGTCCGGCTGCTTGTCTGCGAGGACCATGTTCCGGGTGCGCCGCTGCGGCCCTTGGGTGCAGAGCCGCAGGCGGACTCCTCCGGGTGACTGCCGCCCCTTGCCGGGCGCGGCCGGCGGGCCGATCATGCCGGCGCCGCTGGAGCGGGGCCGCGCTGTGTCCGACGTCTTTCTTCTGCTGATCTCGCCCTTCGTGGGCAGCTTTCTCGGGGTGCTGGTGCTGCGGCTGCCGCGCGGCGAGGGGGTGGTGGCCGGGCGCTCGCGCTGCCCGCACTGCGGGACGACCCTGGGCGCGGCGGACCTGGTGCCGCTGCTGTCCTACCTGCTACGCGCGGGCAAGTGCCGGCACTGCGGGGCGCGGCTGTCCTGGCTCTATCCGGGGATCGAGCTGGCCGCGCTGGGGGTTGCGGGCTGGGCGCTCTGGGTGCTTTCCGGGAGCGGGCAGGCCGCGGGCTGGCTGGTCTGGGCCGGGGCGGCGCTGGGCTGGGCGCTGCTGGCCCTGGCCTTGATCGACCTGCGGCACTTCCTGCTGCCGGACGCGCTCACCCTGCCGCTGATCCCGGCCGGGCTGGCGGTGGCCTGGCTGGTCGAGCCGAGCAAGCTGCTGCCCCACGGGATCGGCGCGGCGGCCGGCTTCGCCGCCTTCACCGTGCTCACCTGGGGCTACCGGCGCTTTCGCGGGCGCGAGGGCCTGGGCCTGGGCGACGCCAAGCTCTTCGCCGCCGCCGGGGCCTGGGTCTCCTGGCAGGGGCTCGGCTCGGTGCTGCTCTGGGCCGTGCTGCCGGCGCTGGCGGTGACCCTGGTGCTGGGGCTGCGCCGCGGCGGACTGTCCGGGCGCACGCCGCTGCCCTTCGGCGCCTACCTGGCGGCGGGGCTCTGGCTGACCTGGCTCTACGGCCCGCTGCAGCCGACCTGGGCGCTGCCCTGAGCGGGCCGAGGCGCCCTGCGGTTGCAAGCCGCGCGGGATCGTATCATCCTCTTGATCTACGGCGAGACGGGGGCCGGGGGGGCCTCGTCTCGCCGTGCTCTATAGCGTTGAGTGAGGGCGGGATTCGGACCCGACGTCCGGTCGGCTTCGAAGCGTTCCGCTCCAGGTCATGAAAGGCCGCCGCCCGCGCGGTTCGTCGCGGCGGCGGGCGCAGTTCCGGGGGGAATAAGAATGCGATATGTGGTTGTTGTGCTGGCGCTGCTCTGCCTTGGCGCCTGCGCCAAGGAGGTCGTCTGGTCCAAGCCCGGCGTCACGGCCGAGCAGCTGGAGAAGGACAAGGCGGCCTGCACCAAGGAGGTTCCCAAGGCCGCCGGCGGCGGCACGGGCTCGGCGCCGACCACCTACCGGCTCAAGCAGATCCAGCCCAAGTGCATGGAAGGCCTGGGCTACACCCGGAGCCTGGAGTAGGGCGGCGCGCCGGCCCGCCGCCGGGCCGGGCGCGAAACTCGGAAAAAGTAAGCGGGCCGGTCTTCATGACCGGCCCGCTTTGCGGGGGAGTGGAGCGAGTGGGCTGAACGGTGAGGGCCTTCAGTCGCCTGACGACCTTCGTGTTCAGCCTAGGGTCGCAACTTGCCACCGGAAGGCTGCTCTCTCCGATCCTGGTGGCGGGCGGGTGACCAAGCCGGCCCGCCGGGCCACGACCATTGAGAGTGCCAACACAGGAAAAAGACTACCGCTACTCTTGCGGGAAAATCAATAGAGGAATTGCTGCCTGTCGCCTTTACGCCTTCACCGCGTCACATTTTTGCGGCCTCTAGGGAGGGGAACGGTTGCGCCCAAGGGCGCGGGGCGGCCGCGGAAACCGGCCCGAAGCGGGCGCTCTCGCGTGCGGGTTGAAACACTTTGTCGCGGCGGCGGGGCGCGGTAAACTGGCCCCGCGCCCGACGGGCCCGGGCGCCGCGATCCCGCGCTTCGGGGCCGCCGGGCGGACCGGGGCGCGGCAGCGGGTTCGGGCCGGCGGCCGAGACTGGCGACACCAAGGAGGAGAGGGACGGTCCCCATGCTGGATCGTGCCCAAGAGGTTCCGGAGATCGACGACCTGATCGGCGCGCGACTGGTCGCCCAGGGCAAGCTGGAGCAGAGCGCGCTGCAACGGGCCGAACGCGCGCGCGCGGAGAGCGGCGAGCGCCTGGACCGGGTGCTGACCCGGCTCGGCCTGGTCGGTGAGCGCGACATGGCCGAGGCCATGGCCGCCGAGCTGGAGCTGCCGATCGTCGGCGCCGAGGACTACCCCGAGGCGCCGGTCCTGGACGGCCTGCTCTCGGTGCGCTTCCTGAAGAACAGCCGGGTCCTGCCGCTCTCGGAAGACGAGGCCGGGATCGCGCTGGCCATGGCCGACCCGCTGGATCGCTTCGCGATCGAGGCCGTGGCCCTGCGCGCCGAGCGGCCGGTGCGGCCGCACGTCGCGGTGGCGGCCGAGCTGGAGAACGCGCAGGAGCGGCTCTACAGCGGCGGCAAGACCTCGATCGACCAGATCGCAGAGAGCCTCGAGGAGGGCGACGAGGAGACCACCGAGGCCGACGTCGAGCGGCTGCGCGACCTGGCCAGCGAGGCGCCGGTGATCCGGATCGTCAACCACCTGATCACCAAGGCGGTCGAGGCGCGGGCCTCGGACATTCACATCGAGCCCTTCGAGGCCCAGCTCCGGGTGCGCTACCGGATCGACGGTGTGCTGCAGGACGTCGACGCGCCGCCGGCCCGGCTGCGCGCGGCGATCATCTCGCGCATCAAGATCATGGCCAAGCTCAACATCGCCGAGCACCGCCTGCCCCAGGACGGCCGGATCAAGATCGTCGCCCGCGGCAAGGAGATCGACCTGCGCGTCTCGACCCTGCCGGCGCTGCACGGCGAGGGCGTGGTGCTGCGCATCCTGGACCGCGAGGGCGTGGTCCTGGACTTCGATTCCCTCGGCTTCGACGACACGACCCAGGGCCGGTTCCTCGACCTGATCGAGCGGCCGACCGGGATCATGCTGGTGACCGGGCCGACCGGCAGCGGCAAGACCACCACCCTCTACACCTCGCTCACCCACTTGAACTCGCCGGAGAAGAAGATCATCACCGTCGAGGACCCGGTCGAGTACCAGCTGCGCGGAGTCAACCAGATCCAGGTCAAGCCCAAGATCGGCCTGACCTTCGCCAACGCCCTGCGCTCGATCCTGCGCCAGGACCCGGACATCATCATGATCGGCGAGATCCGCGACCTGGAGACCGCGCAGATCGCGGTCCAGGCGGCGCTGACCGGGCACCTGGTCCTGGCGACCCTGCACACCAACACCGCCGCGGCGACCATCACCCGGCTGCTCGACATGGGGGTCGAGGACTACCTGGTGACCTCGACCGTGGTCGGGATCCAGGCCCAGCGCCTGGTGCGCCGGCTCTGCCCGGCCTGCCGCGAGCCCTACCAGGCCCTGCCCGAGCTGGTCCGGCAGATCGACCCGCAGGCCGAGGGCCCGATGACGCTCTACCGGCCCAAGGGCTGCAAGCAGTGCAACGGCCAGGGCTACCGCGGCCGCATGGGCGTGCTGGAGGTCCTGCCGATGACCGACGAGGTCCGCCGCCTGGTCCTGCAGCACGCCGAGTCGCAGGAGATCCACAAGGCCGCGGTCGCCGCCGGCATGCGCTCGATGTATCAGGACGGCGTGACCAAGGCCCGCCTGGGCGTCACCACCCTGGAAGAGGTGGTCCGGGTGACCAGCGAGCAGTAGCCCGAGCGAGCCGCGAGGATGCCGACCTTCCACTACAAATCGGTCGCCGAAAGCGGCGAGGTCGTCGAGGGCCAGCTCGAGGCCAGCGACCAGACCGCGGCGGTCGCCCGGCTGCAGCGCCTGGGCCACGTGCCGCTCAAGATCGACAGTGCCGCGAGCGGCCTCTCGCTCGACTTCCTCAAGCAGGACGTCTCCTTCCGGCGCGGCCTGGGCACGCGCGACATCACCACGGTGACCCGCCAGGTCGCGACCCTGCTGGGCGCCGGGCTGCCGCTCGACCGGGCCCTCGACATCCTGGTCGAGATGGCCGAGCAGGCGCCGCAGCGCCGCCTGGTCGCGAAGATCGTCGAGGAGGTCCGCGGCGGCGCGACCCTGGCCGACGCCCTCGACAAGCAGGAGGAGACCTTCCCGGTCTACTACCGCTCGATGGTCCGGGCCGGCGAGGCCGGCGCCACCCTGGAGGCGGTGCTGGGGCGCCTGGCCGACTTCATGGAGCGCTCCCAGGCGATGCGCGCCCAGGTCCGCTCGAGCCTGATCTACCCGACGATCCTGCTGGTCTTCGCCGGACTGTCGCTGGCCGTGATGCTGACCTTCGTGGTGCCGACCTTCAAGCCGCTGCTCGACGACGCCGGCACCGAGCTGCCGCTCTCGACGCAGATCGTGATCGCCGCCGGCGACGTCTTCGAGGCCTACTGGTGGCTGATGCTGCTCGGCGCCGTGGCCGCCTTCTTCGGCGCGCGGGCGGCGCTGGCCCGGCCGGCGACCCGGCTGTGGTGCCATCGGCACCTGCTGCGCCTGCCACTGGCCGGGCAGCTTTGGGTCAAGATCGACGTCGCGCGCTTCGCGCGCACGCTCTCGACCCTGCTCAGCAACGGCGTGGTGCTGCTCTCGGCCCTGGCCCTGACCCGGGACGTGCTGAGCAACGCCGCCCTGGCCGATCTGCTCGGCCGGATCGAGCCCGACGTCAAGGCCGGCCGCGGCCTGGCCGAGCCCCTGGCCGAGAGCGGCCTCTTCCCGATCCTGGCGGTGCAGCTGCTGCGGGTCGGCGAGGAGAGCGGCCACCTGGAGGAGATGCTGGCCAAGCTGGCCGAGATCTACGACGCCGACGCGGCGACCACGATCCAGCGCCTGCTGGCGTTGCTGGTGCCGATGCTCACCCTGGGCCTCGGCCTGCTGATCGCCTTCATCATCGCCTCGATCCTGATGGCGCTGTTCAGCATCAACGAGCTCGTGCTCTAGACAGACGGAGATGAATGGGACCCATGACGGAGACTGACGGCAGAACGGCACCGGATCAGGAGGAGCGGGCGAAGACCCGAAGGCGCCGCCGTGGCGAGGCGGGTTTCACCTTGCTCGAGCTGCTGGTCGTGATGACGATCCTCGGCCTGCTGGCGGCGGTCGCCGGCGTGGTCGTGATCGGCCAGTTCACCAAGGCGCAGACCGACGCCGCCAGGCTGCAGCTCGATTCGATCTCCGCCGGGCTCGACCTCTACTACCTCGACCACGGCCGCTATCCCAGCGAGGACGAGGGCCTGATGGCCCTGGTCGAGGCGCCGGCCGACAGCGACGCCTGGCGCGGGCCCTACCTGAAGGACGAGAAGGCGATCACCGATCCCTGGAAGCGGGTCTTTCTCTACCGCTACCCGGGCCAGCACGGCAGGTACGACCTCTATTCGCTGGGCGCGGACAACGCCGAAGGCGGCGACGATGACAACAGCGACGTCACCAGCTGGTGACACGGCATCTCGAGGCGACCCGGCGGCGGGCTTCACCCTGCTGGAGCTGCTGGTCGTCGTCGCGATCATCGGGCTGATCTTCGCGGTCCTGCCGACGGGCGTCTTCGGCGGCCGTGAAGGGGTCGAGTTGCGCGCCACCGCCCGCCAAGTCGCCGAGGACCTGCGCCGCGCCCGCGGCCAGGCGATCGCCGGCAACCGCGAGGTCGCCTTCCTGCTGGACCTGGAGCAGCGGCGCTTCGGGCTCCCAGGGCGCGGTGCCCTGGCCGCGCTGCCGGAGGGCGTCGAAGCCGAGGTCTTGACCGCCAGCGAAGCCCTGAGCGAGGCCACCCAGGCCAGCATCCGCTTCTTTCCCGACGGCAGCTCGACCGGCGGCGCGGTGACCCTGAGCGGCGCCGGCAAGAGCTACGAGATCACCGTGCGCTGGCTGACCGGGGAGGTGCGCCTTGCCGAGTGACCGCAAGGTCCGGCCCGGCGAGCGGGGCTTTACCCTGTTCGAGGTCCTGATCGCCTTCACGATCTTCGCCTTCAGCTTCGGCGCCATCCTGCAGGTCTTCTCGAGCGGGGCGCGCAACGCCGGAGTCGCCCGCGCCTATGCCGTCGCCCTGGGCCATGCCCAGTCGCAGCTCGAGCGCCTGGGCATCGAGGAGCCCCTGGAGACCGGGCAGAGCTCGGGCGTGCTGGACGGCGGCATGGCCTGGCGTCTCGAGGTCGCGCCCTACGAAGAGCAGCCCTCCGAGGACTCCCTGCTCCGCGCCTTCCTGGTCAAGGCGACGGTGACCTGGCGGGACGGCGGCCAGGAGCGCGCGGTGACGCTGTCCAGCCTACGCCTGCGGGGGACGCAATGACCGAGGCGGCCCCCGGCCAGCGCGGCTTCACACTGCTGGAGCTGCTGGTGGCGGTCTCGGTCTTCGCCCTGCTCAGCGTCATGATGTACGGCGGCCTCAGCTTCGGCGTCCGGGCCTGGGAGCGGGTCGGCGAGGCCGACACCCGGCAGAGCGACGTCCAACTCGTGCAGAACCTGCTGCGCCGGGCCTTCGCGGAGGTCCAGCCGGTCGAGGTCGGCGGCCCGCGGCGGCGCCTGCGCCTGGCCTTCGAGGGCGGCCGCGACGGCCTGGCCTTCGTCGGCCCCCTGCCGGCCCACCTGGGGCCGGGCGGCAACTACCTGATCGGCCTGCAGGTCGAGGGCAGAGGCCGGGAGCGGGCCCTGACCCTGCGCTGGGAGGTCTTCCGCGAGGAGCGTCCCGACCTGGACTTCACCGAGGCGGCCGAACGGGAGGTCCTCCTGCTCGGCGTCCGGGACCTGCGGCTGCGCTACTACGGGGCCGAGGACGAGGCACTCTCGCCCCAGTGGCGGCCCGAGTGGCGCGACGACGAGGCGCTGCCCCGCCTGATCCGGGCCGAGGTCGCCTTCGCCCCGGGCGACCGGCGCGTCTGGCCAGAGCTGGTCGCCGCCCTGATGACCGACGAGTTCCTGTAGCTTTCCCCGGCTTGCCTGTAGGATGGCAGGACGATGATGACCTGGCTGAGATTGCCGTTCCGTCTCTTCGGCGCCTTCCTGCGCTGGTGGCTCACCGAGCTTGCCGGCCTGATCCCTCGTCGCCTGCGGCGGCCCTTGTCGGGGGGCGGCGAGACCGTGGTCCTGGAGCCGGCCGGCGATGCCGAGGGCGAGAGCGGCAGCCTCTTCCTGCGCCGCGGCGAGGAGGTCGAGGCGCTGGGCAGCTTCGGCGAGGGGCTCGCCGCCCTGCCGGCCAAGGCGCGGCGGGGCCGGCGGACCATCACCCTGGCGCTGCCGCCCGGCCGCGCGGTGACCCAGCGGGTCCGGCTGCCGCTGGCGGCGGAGGACACCCTGCGGGAGGTGATCGGCTTCGAGATGGACCGCCTGACGCCCTTCCGGCGGGAGGAGGTCTATTACGACCAGCGGGTCCTGGGCCGCGACCCCGAGCAGCAACAGCTCGAGGTCGAGCTCACCCTCAGCCCCAAGGCCGGCGTCGACGCCTTCCTGGAGCAAGCCGGCCGGCTCGGCCTGGCGCCGGAACGGGTCGACGTGGCGACCGCCGAGCCGGGCAAGCCGGCGGGCCTCGACCTGCTGCAGCGCGAGGTCCAGCGCGGCCCCGGGGGCTTCGCCCGGGCGATCACGCTGCTCCTGCTGCTCGCCGCGGTGAGTCTGGGTGCGGCGACGGTGATGATCCCCCTGGAGCGCAAGGCGCGCCTGGCGGAGCGCCTGCAGGGCGAGGTCGCGGCAGCACGCAAGGACGCGGCGGCGGCGCGCCAGCTCGAGAGCGAGCTCTCGGCGCAGCAGGCGCAGGTGCTTTACGTCCACGAGCTGAAAATGGCGACGCCGACCAAGTCGACGATCCTCAACAACGTCACTCAGGTGCTGCCGGACGACACCTGGCTCTATCAGCTGCGGGTCAACGACGACCGCATCGAGATCTCCGGCTATGCGCCGAACTCCTCGTCCCTGATCCAGCTCTTCGAGGACGCCCCCGGCTTCGCCGAGCCGAAGTTCCGCGCCCCGGTAACCCAGGACCCAAAGCTGGGCGTCGACCGCTTTAGCCTCGAGCTGAAGATCCTCTCCGGCGGGGGCGAGCGGTCGTGAACGCCTTGAGCCCGCCGGTCCGCCGCCTCCTGGCGGTGACGCTCCTGGTCCTGCTGGTTTTCGGCGTCTATGCCGGCATCGTGGCGCCGCTGCAGCAGCGCTTCGCCGACTACGACGAGACCATCGCGCAGTCGGCCCGGCTCCTGGAGCGCTTCCGCCAGGAAACCCTGGATCCGGCGGCGCTGGAGCGGCAGCGGCGCAACCTGGAAAGCGCCCGGCGCGGTGCCGACGGGCTGCTCAAGGGCGACAACGAGGCCATCGCGGGCGCCTTCGTGCAGCACTTCGTGACCACGGCCGTGGAGGCCGAGGGCGGGACCCTGCGCTCGATCCAGGTGCTGCCGGTCAAATCCGAGAACGGCTTTCGCCGGATCGCAACGCGGGCCCAGATCAACGTCACGACCCCGGCGCTGCGCGACCTCCTGCACCGCATCGAGGCCTCGCGCCCCTTCCTCTTCATCGACAGCCTCGATGTCCGCCTCGGGCGCCAGCGCCGCTCGCGCGGCAAGGAAACCCCGGAGGAGGAGGTCCAGCTGCTGGTCCGGATGGACATCTTCGGATTCCTGGCGCCCGAGAAGCCGCCCGCCCTGCCGCCGGGCCAGGGGTCGTGAGGCCGGGGGCGTGAAGCTCGGGCCGAAGGCCCGACACGGGTGCCGTGAGGGAGGGCCGAGGCGGCCGGCCCGGGCCTTTCAAGCCGAGCGGCCGGCGGGCCCGACGGTTCAGGTGACGAGCTGGACCGCCTTGCCGCCCGGCGCGGCGGCGTCCTCGACGACGGCGTTCAAGCGATCGGCAAGACCGCTCAATTCCTCGGCCGTGTCCTGGTCGCCGACGTCGATGGACTTAAGGATATGGACGGCAGCGCTCAAAAGTAGCGCATCCTGAATGGTTAGAGGAGAACCCTTAGAGCTAACATTCATTGGGGGACACCTGTTATAAGCACTAGTCCAGAAAGATATAACTACAGGATAGGTGTTATGCCTTCGTTTCCGCACCACTGTCTATTGCAAAGAAGGCATATCCCAATTGTGGTAAATAAGCGGCTTGAAATCGGCCGAAAACTTCAAGTAATTCTTAACACAAGGTTAAGGATGGCTTAACGTTCGATCGCACCAGGCTTGGCAGGACGGGTATAGGCACTTTGTCGGAGGCAAGGGTCGCGGAACGGCCCGCTGCGCCGCCCGGACTGCCGGTCCGGCACGCGCGAGGCCGCCGCGGGCCGTCGTCGCCTCCGGCCCGGCGCCCGATCCTGCAGGCCGGGGCGCCGGCGGTGTGATCCAGGCCATCGACGGCGCGGCGCAGCCTGTGGCAAGCTTTCCTGGACTTCCCGATACGCGAGCCGAGCAGACGCCTGCGCCGAGCCGCCGGTTTCCATGCTAGGCTCGACCTAGCCCGCCGCGGTGGCGGGCGCGGCTTCACGGCAAAGGACGGCAGCATGACCGCGCTCTCGGTCTTCAACCTGGCTCTGGCGGCGCTCTGCGGCGGCCTCGGATGGCTCGCCTACGCCGCCTACGAGGCGCCGCCGGCCGAGCTGCCGACGCAGAACGTGGCCGGCGCCGCGCCGTCCGACGCGGCGGCCGCGCCCGGGTTCCGGCCTTTCCGAATGCCGCCGCAGCGGCGCTTCTCCGAGCTGGTCGAGCGGCCGCCCTTCACCCAGTCGCGCCGTCCGCCGGAGGCCTCGGCCCAGCCCCAGGCCCGCCAGCAGGAAGCGCCGCGCCGGGACCTGAAGCTCACCCTGATCGGGGTCGTCCTCCAGCCCGACCGGCAATATGCCCTGGTGCAGCGCCCCGGCAAGAAGGCGGCGCAGCGCCTGTCCAGGGGCGAGAAGATCGACGGCTGGCAGGTCGAGGGGATTCTGCCCGACCGGGTGGTCCTGAGCCAGGCCAAGGAGGTCGTCGAGCTGAAGCTCAAGGACGCGAAGATCAAGCGGCCGAAGGCCAAGCGGCGGCAGCCGCGCCAGGCCCGCAACGCGGAGGCCAAGGACCGGCGGCCGGCGGCCGCGGCCAATCCCGCCTCGCGACAGAAGCCGCCGGCCCAGGGCGGGCAGCGGCCCGACGCGGAAGAGGCGGACGAGGCGATGCCGGAGGACCTGCGCCGTGCCTTGCAGCAGCAGAGCCAATGATCCGCCGGGACCTGACTGCGGGCTGGCCGGAGTCCTCTCGGGACCGGCGGGCGGCCGGATGACGTTTTGCTGACAGACCTTACGCGGATCCGTCGGCCGGATATTTGACGTGGATTCTCTCTCGCGCTGGTTGCTACACTCTGCGCCAGGAACGCAGGCGAGAGCGCAAGGAGGGGACGCTCGCGTGCCCAAGAAAACCAGAAGGTCCAGAACACCGGGCAGGAGGCGCGGTGGGATCGCCTACGTGACGACCCTGGCGATCTGCGCGACCCTCCTGACGGCCTGCGAGACCGAGCGCGAGCGAGCCGCCTTCTTCGAATCGGCGCGCCAGAAGGCAGCTCTGGTCGACACGGAGCCGACCCAGCCGCCGGGCACCCCCTACGGGCCCAGGGCGGAGCCCGGCACCGCGCGCGAGGTCGCTGGCTTCACCCAGCGGGGCAGCGGACAGCTGGTCCAGACCAGCCTGGCGCCGACGCCGCTGGGCCGGGTCCAGCTCGCCGAGACCGGTGAGGGCGAGTTCACCCTCAACTTCGCGGACGCCGACCTGCGCGAGGTGATCCGCACCATGCTGCAGGACGTGCTGGAGACCAACTACACGGTCGATCCGCGGGTTCAGGGCACGGTGACCCTGCAGACCAGCCGGCCGCTCAGCCGCGACCAGATCCTGCCGACCTTGGAGGAGATCCTGCGCTTGAACGGCGCCGCGCTCGTCGAGAGCAGCGGCCTGTTCCGGGTCGTGCCCATCGAAGAGGCCGGCAAGACGGCGCCGAACCTGTCCTTCGACGACATTCGGGGCCGCGGCCTCAGCGTCCGTGTGATCCCCCTGCGCTTCGTGGCGGCGAGCGAGATCGAGTCCCTGCTCCAGGCCTTCTCCACGGTCGCCGGCGGGCTCACCATCGATTCCGCCCGCAACCTGGTCTTCGTCGCCGGAACCCGGCAGGAGCTGAGCAACCTGACCAACCTGGTCTCGGTGCTGGACGTCGACTGGATGAAGGGCATGTCCTTCTCCCTGAAGCCGCTGAAGTCGACCGGGCCGGATACCATGATCGCCGAGCTGGAGCAGATCCTGCTCGACCCCTCGGGCCCGAACCTGGGGAACCTCTTGCGCTTCGTCCCGATCGAGCGGATGAACGCGGTGCTCATCGTCGCCAAGCAGCCCCGCTACCTGGACGAGGCCCTGCGCTGGATCGAACGGCTCGACCAGGGCGGGATCGACCAGCAGCGGCTCCACGTCTACTACGTGCAGAACCGCCGCGCTTCCGACCTGGCCGAGGTCCTCGGCCAGGTCTTCGGCGTCGAGACCTCGATCCTGGGCGACACCACTTCGTCCCTGGCACCCGGCCTGACCCCGGTCACCCTGGCAACCGAGGGCGCCCCTGAGGGCGGCCCCGAGGCGGAGGCCGCCCCGAGCCCGCCGCCGGTCGGCGGCGGCGCGCCGGCCGCGGGCGGGACCGCTCTTGGCGGCCTGGGCGAGGTGCGGATCATCGCCGACCAGGAAAGCAACTCCCTGGTCACCTTGGCCAGCGCGACCGACTATCGCACCGTCTTGGCCGCGCTCAAGCAGCTCGACATCCTGCCGCTGCAGGTCTTGATCGAGGCGACCATCGCCGAAGTGACCTTGTCGGACGAACTGGACTTCGGCTTGCGCTATTTCTTCCAGGCGGGCGACAGCGAAATCAGCTTCTCGGACTTCGCCGACGGTGCGGTCGGGGCGATCTTCCCCGGTTTCAACTATGTCTTCGCGAACAGCGACGCCACGGTTGCCCTGAACGCCCTGAAGGAGATCACCGACGTCAACGTGCTCTCGGCGCCCTCGATCGTCGTGCTGGACAACCAGACCGGCAAGCTCGAGGTCGGCGACCAGGTGCCGGTCACGACCCGGTCCTCGGTCAGCACCACGGACTCGGACGCGCCCGCGGTCAACGAGGTGGATCAGCGCGACACCGGCGTCATCCTGACCGTGACGCCGCGGGTCAACGCCGGTGGCCTGGTCATCCTCGAGGTGGTGCAGGAGGTCAGCGACGCGGTGGAGACGACGACCTCGAACATCGATTCGCCGACCATCCAGCAGCGCAAGCTGGAGAGCACCATCGCGATCCAGAGCGGGGCGACCGTCGCGCTCGGCGGGTTGGTGCGCGACCGGATCAGCGAAACGACGAGCGGCATCCCGCTTCTGATGGACATTCCGCTCCTCGGCAACGTGTTCAAGACCAGGAGCAACGAGAAGACCCGTGTCGAGCTGCTGGTCCTGCTGCGGCCGAGGGTGATCCGGAATTCCGACGACGCACGGGCGCTGACCGAAGAGCTGCGGACCCGGCTGCCGGGCATCTTCCCGCCGGAAGAGGAGCCGGAGCCGGAGGCGCCCGAGGAAGCCCCGCCGGCCGGCACCTCCTGAAGCAAGGTGATGTGAAGCCAAATCGGCTTCAGGTCAGTATCGGCGCTCCTCGGTATAAGGGGGGCTTGCCTCCGTCGCGCTTTCGGCGGTGGCCTCGGCGCTCCGCGAGCGTCCCTGTTTCCAGCTGAAGACGCGGAACGGCCGGTCCGAGCCGGGGACCAGGGCGACGATGGCCTCGCGCCGGAAACGCGCGCCCGTCTGCGTGAGCGCCTCGCTGGAGATGGAGTAGACCAGGCTGCCGGGGCCGGCCAGGTAGGCTTCGAAGTCCGCGAGCAGAGCGACCAGATCGGGGTCCTCGCCCTGGCGTTGGGCGAGCAGCGCCTCGATCGTCGAGGGGTCGATCTCGGGCAGGGCGCGCAGGGCCGCGGCGGGCGCGGTCAGGGGATCGATGCCGCGCGCTTCGGAATAGACGGTCAGGGCGGGCGCAAGTCGGTCGTAGAGCGACCGGCTGACCCCGATCACCTGCTGGAGTTCCGCGACCGACTCGAAGGGCGCGTCCTTGGCGCCCTGGCTGCGGCCGGCGGCCTCGTAGTCGGCGTCCTCGGCGCCCTGCGGCCTGCGCTCCTTGTCGGGGTCCCGGAAGTCGGCGATCCGGTCGACCAGGACCTCGGGCTGCTCGGCCCCGTTGGCGCGCAGCAGGCCGAGAAGCAGGTCTTCCCGTGCGGCGTTGAGGTCGATCTTCCCGGCCTCGCTTTGGATCGCGATCTGCACGACGCCGTTCTCGAAGGGCCAGAGATAGGGCCGGCCGTCGAAGCGCAGGGCGTCGTTCGCCACCGGGTTGCCGGCGCTGGCCTCGCCGGACGTCGCCTCGGCCGCCTCGTCCAGCGCCGCCAGGATCCCGCTATCGCCGCCGGTCTGCACTTCCTCGAAGCTGTGGTAGAGCGCCAGGACCGCCCGATAGACGCCGGCGTCGGCCAGGGCCCGGGCGCCGGCATTGTCGACCAGGTTGCGGGTGACGCTGGTCTCGGTCCGGATCGTGCCGACGAAGCTGATCGCCATGGCGGCGAGCAGCACGATGACCCAGAGCACGGCGACCAGGGCGATCCCCCGGTTGGCGCGCCATCGCCTCGGCTTTCCCGTCTTCGCCTGCATGGTTCCAGACACCCGCCTTCATCCGACGACCGCGTCCCCCGAAGACTATAGCAGGAAAGGCCCCCGGCGCCGCTATGGCCCAAGGTTGATTACCTTGGCGACAGGCCCCAAGTCCGAAAGGGGAAACGCTCTGGGAGTCGATTCGGCCATGCGCAGCGCTCTCGCTCTCTTGTCTCTCGCTCTCCTGCTCGCAGCGACGGAAGCCCAAGCGGCGGTGGGCAGCCGGGTGCTCGTCCAGGACGACGGCAGCCTCAAGATCAACGGGCGCGTCGTGCACCTCTTCGGGATCTATCTGCCCAAGGGCAACAGGACCTGCGACTCCTCGCTGGTGCCCGTCCGCTGTGCCTCGCGCGCGGCCAAGGCCCTGCGGTTCCGGATCCAGAGCATGATCTACTGCGAGAACGTCAGCAAGAACCGCGACGGCAGTCTCAACGCGGTCTGCCTGACCTCCAGCCGGGGCCAGGTCTTCGAGCCGCGCAGCGATCTGGCCGCCTACCTTCTCGAACGCGGCCTGGCCGTGGCCCTTCCGACGGCGCCCTTCGAATACAAGACGATCGAACGGATCGCCAAGTCGCAGGGTCGCGGCTTCTGGGGTTTCTTCGCCGACAGCATCAATTAGCCCACGCAAAAAAGGGAGGCGGCACTAGCCGGTGCCGCCTCGACAAGAAGCAGGGAGGGCCGACCTCAAGACTTCGGCCGGCACAACGGTGGGATCGTGACCACCGATAGAAACGCAACCACCTGTATCCTAGCAAGGTTTCCTACTCGTAGAAGTGGTATATTTCACTTCCCGGCTCAAAGCCGCGAAAAGCCGCCCGGCGGTCGCGGCGGCCGTTCGAGGCTAGAGCGGGATGACATTAAGCCAATCCGGCTTCATGTCTGAATCCCGCTCTACTTCAACAGTTTAGAGCACGATTCAGATATGAGGTTGCTTCAACCTCATATCATCGTGCTCTAGAGGTGCCGTTCGGGATAGAGTTCCGCCTCGACCCGGTCGAGCAGGCGCAGCAACTCGCCCAGCGCCGTTTCACGCGAGGACGCCGTGGCCGCTTCGGCGCAAGCCGCGTCCTTCGCCGCCGCGGCCTCGGGGGCCGTCCAGGCCCGGATCTTCCGGAGCAGGTCGTCGGGATAGAAGGGCTTCGAGATGTAGTCGTTCATCCCCGCGTCCAGGCAGCGGTCGCGGTCGTCGCTCATGGCGTTCGCCGTCAGGGCGATGATCGGGATGCGGGCGATCTCGCCCTTCAGGCCGCGGATCCGCCGCGACGTGGTCAGGCCGTCCATGATCGGCATCTGCATGTCCATGAGCACGATGTCGTAGGGACGGCTCTCCAAAGCTTCCAGCACCTCCCGGCCGTTGCCGACGCAGTCCGCGTAGTGCCCGGCCTGGGCCAGGACGGTCCGGGCCAGCATGGCGTTAACCTGGTTGTCCTCGGCGACCAGGACGCGGGCGCGCGGCTCGCCGGCGCCGGCAGACTCGCCTTCGCCGTTCTGCCCGGCCGGAGTCACCCGGACCGCCTTGGTCCCGGCCGACGGCAGGGCACAGTCGAGCAGGCTGCTCGGGCGCACCGGCTTGATCAGGCAGCAGCCGTAGCCCAGCTCCCTGGCCTCGGCGGCGTCCAAGCCGGAGTAGTGGGCCGAGAGCACCAGGAAGGGGGGCCGGTCGCCGCTCTGCTCCTGGATCAGGCGGACCAGGTCCTGCCGCTCCTGCTCGTCCAGCGCGTCGCTGATCACCGCCGAGGTGAAGCGGCGACCGGCCGCCCCCGCCGCCGCCAGGGCCTCCCGGGCCGCCGCGGCGCCCTCCACGGCCACGGCGCGGGCGCCGAGGGAGGCCAGCTGCAGGTCGAGGATCCGGCGGCTGACCGGCTGCGGTTCGACGATCAGCGTGCGCTCCTTCTCCAGCGCCGATCGCGCGGCCTTGAAGCGGCATCGATCCACGGCGCCGGTCTCGATCCCGAGCGGGACCCGAAACCAGAAGCGGCTGCCTTCGTCGGGCTCGCTCTCGACGCCGATCTCGCCGCCCATCAGCTCGACCAGCTGCTTGCTGATCGCGAGACCCAGCCCGGAGCCGCCGTGCCGCCGGGTCGAGGAATCGTCGATCCGGGAAAAGCGCTGGAAGAGCTTGTCCATTTCCTCCGGCGGTATGCCCATCCCGCTGTCGGTGACGTCGAAGCGCAGGCAGATGAGGCCGTCGGCGCGCGAAACCGGATCCAGCAAGACCTCGATCGCGACCCCGCCGGCGTCGGTGAACTTTATGGCGTTGTCGGTCAGGTTCATCAGGATCTGCCGCAGGCGTCCGACGTCGCCCGTCAGCTGCGTCGGGATCTCGGGCGACACGAAGACGGCGAAGTCGATCTCCTTGTCCGATGCGCGCTGGCTGAGCAGCTCGGCGACCCCGTCGACGGCGGAGATCAGATTGAAGCTGGCAATCTCGAGCTCGACCTTGCCGGACTCGATCTTCGAGAAGTCGAGGAGGTCGTTGATGAGGTCGAGAAGCTGCTCGCCCGAGCGCCGGGAAACCGAAGCGAAGAGGTGCTGATCCTCGTCCAGCTCGGTGTCGAGCAGAAGGCCGAGCATGCCCAGGACACCGTTCAGCGGCGTCCGGATCTCGTGGCTCATGTTCGCCAGGAAGTCGGACTTCGCCCGGTTGGCCAGCTCGGCCTGCTCCTTTGCCACCCGCTCGGCGCGGCGCAGCTCGACCTCGGCCGTGACGTCGGTCCCGGTGCCGCGGTAGCCCCTGAAAATCCCCTGATCGTCGTAGATCGGCTTGCCGCTGATCTGCCAGTGATGGCTCCTGCCGGAGGCATCGACGTGCTCGTAGCGGAAGTCCTTGAAGGGCTCCCGGGCGTCCAGCTGCCTGAGGTGGGCCTGGACGTAGGGCGTGTCGGGGTTGCTGATGAACTCGCGCCGGGTCTTGCCCAGCAGGCCGGTCGGGTCGAGCCCGGTGATGTCGCTCCAGCGGTCGGACAGATAGACGATGCGCAGCTGGGCGTCCATCTCCCAGAACCAGTCGGAGGCGACGTCGGCGAAGTCCCGGAACCTTTGCTCGCTGGCGCTGAGCGCCCGCTCGGCCAGGCGCCGCTCGGTGACGTCCTGGACCACGCCGAGCAGGGCCTCGACCTTGCCGTGGTCGTCCAGCTCGCAGAGCCCCTGGACCACGACATGGCGCAGGCCGCCGTCCGGCCGCACCAGGCGGAGCTCGAAGCCGAAGCCCTCCTTGTCGGCCAGCGAGCGCTCCAGATGGCGCCGGACCAGCTCGCGGTCGTCGGGATGATAGGCCGCGATGGCGCCGTCGATGGAAGGCTCGAAGCCGTCCGGGTCGAGCCCGTGGATCCGGTAGACCTCGTCGGACCAATAGAGATGGCCGCTGTCGACGGTCCAGCGCCAATGGCCGATGTGCGCCGTCTCCTCGGCCAGGCAGAAGAGCCGGATCTTTTCCTGCAAGGGAAGATCGACCGGGCCCAGAACTGCCCGCTCCTGCGCCATCTTGCTCACGTGAAGGCCCCTGCCATCGGAGTCGGCGGACGGGGCATAGTGACCAAGGCGCCTTAAATTGCGCTTAAGGTACCGACCGCTGCCGTCGCCCCGCAGGCCGAGGCGCGTCAAACGCCTGTCACCGAAGGGACGGCCTTCCTGTCACGCTCCTGTCGCAAACTCTCGGCTCTCCAGAGGACTCGATCAGGAGCGAGCCGATATGTCTGCAGGAAATAAGTTTAACTTCCTATTCTCCCGTCGCCGGTTTCTCACCCAGGCTTCGGCCGGTGCGGGCCTGGCCCTGTCCGGGCTGGTCGCGGCGCCGCGCCTGTCCTTCGCCGCGGCCCGGCCGCGCCTGACCCATGGGCTGCAGAGCGGCGACGTCGGCATGACCTCGGGCGTGATCTGGGCCCGGGCCGACCGACCATCGCGCATGATCGTGGACTACGCGACCACGGAGTCCTTCCGCGACGCCAGGCGGCTGCGCGGCCCCGCGGCGATCAGCACCAGCGATTTCACCGCCAAGATGGAGCTGCGCGACCTGCCCTCCGGCCAGGAGATATTCTACCGGGTCCGATTCCAGGACCTGGCCGACGTCAACGCCGAGAGCGAGCCTCTGGTCGGCCGCTTCCGGACCGCGCCGGCGCAGAAGCGGTCGCTCCGCTTCTGCTGGACCGGCGACACCTGCGGCCAGGGCTGGGGGATCAACGAGGACTGGGGCGGCATGACGGGCTACGAGGCGATGCGCCGCAGCCAGCCGGACTTCCTGATCCACTCCGGCGACACGATCTACGCCGACGGCCCCATCGAGGCCGAGCGCAAGCTGGAGGACGGCACGATCTGGAAGAACGTCGTCACCAAGGAAAAGTCCAAGGTCGCTGAGACCATGACCGAGTTCCGCGGCAACTACCAGTACAACCTGATGGACGCCAACGTGCAGCGCTGCAATGCCGAGGTGCCGGTCCTGGCCCAGTGGGACGACCATGAGACGGTGAACAACTGGTACCCCAACGAGGTCCTCACCGACGACCGCTACAGCGTCAAGAGCGTCGGCCTCCTGGCCGCGCGGGCGAACCGCGCCTTCCTCGAGTACATGCCGATCCGCACCACGGGGATGGACGCCGAGCAGATCCACCGGGTCATCCACTACGGGCCGCTGCTCGACATATTCATGATCGACAAGCGCAGCTTCCGGGCGGACAACGGCCGGAACCGGCAGCCGCAGCCGGGCCCCGAGACGGCCTTCCTGGGGCGGGAGCAGATCGCCTGGCTGAAGCGGGAGCTGCTGGCCAGCAAGGCGACCTGGAAGCTGATCGCTTCGGACATGCCCGTCGGCCTGGTGGTGCGCGACGGCGATGAGAACTTCGAGAACGGTGCCAACGGCGACGGCCAGGTGCTCGGCCGCGAGCACGAGATCGCCGACCTGCTGCGCTTCATCAAGCACAACGACGTCAAGAACACGGTCTGGTTCACCGCCGACGTGCACTACACCGCGGCCCATTTCTACGACCCGGACAAGGCGCAGTTCCAGGACTTCGAGCCCTTCTGGGAATTCGTCTCCGGGCCGATCCACGCCGGATCCTACGGGCCCAACGCGGTCGACAACACCTTTGGCCCGCAGGTGGTCTTCGCTAAGCACCCGCCCGAGGGGAAGAAGAACCTGCCGCCCTCCGACGGCCTGCAGTTCTTCGGCCAGGTCGACATCGACGGCGAGAGCGAGGCCATGACCGTCACCCTCAAGGACATCGCCGAGCAGGACCTCTACAGCGTCACCCTGGAGCCGAAGGTTTAGCGCACTTCCCGATCAGACGCGTTCGCGTCTGGCCGGGAGTAGTGCGCCAATACCTTGAAGTTCCGGCATTACATCCGATCAGATGGATCGCAGAGCGATTCCATCTGATCGGATGATGCCCTAGACACCGGAAGCAGTCATCTTTGCAAGGCTGCAGCCGCCTACGGCCTTACCAGACCGGGCGGCTGCAGCCGGGTCGATGTCGAGGCGTCCGATCGGGTAACAAATGTTCAAGACGGCAGGCGAGCACGGCTGTAGATACAGGCTGTAACGCATGCTCTACCCAGCCGGAGAGCCTTTCATGACCGTTCGACGCATTGTCGCCAACCTCAAGGCGGCGGATCCCAGCTCGGCCCGGGACTTCTATGAGACCCTGCTTGACCTCCAGGTCGTGATGGACCTGGGCTGGATCCTGACCTTTGCGGCCGAGGCGTCGGCACCGCCCCAGATCAGCATCGCCAGCGACGGCGGCTCGGGAACGGACGTTCCTGATCTCTCCATCGAGGTGGACGACTTGGACGAAATCTATCGGCGGGCGATCGCCGCCGGCTACGAGATCGTCTACGAGCTCACCGACGAGCCCTGGGGTGTTCGGCGCTTTTTCGTCCGCGATCCTCTTGGCCGGACCCTGAACATCCTGTCCCATTCGGATTAGGCGCGCCCTCGCCAAGCCGGAGACGGCGGCACGGGGTCCAGGATTGATCGCGGACGGCGGGCGGGGGAGGATGGCCCGCCATGCCGGAGCTGCCCGACATCACCGACTACATCGAGGCCCTGAAGCCGCGGCTGCTCGGCCAGCCCCTGGCCGGGATCCGGCGCAGCAGCCCCTTCCTGCTGCGCAGCGTCGCGCCGCCGCTGGCGGCCTTCACGGACCGCCCGGCGGTCGAGATCCTGCGCCTTGGCAAGCGCATCGCCCTGGGCTTCGAGGGCGACCTCTGGCTGGTCCTGCACCTGATGATCGCCGGCCGTCTGCACTGGAAGGAGGCGGGCGCGGAGATCCCTGGGAAGCGCGGCCTGGCGGCCTTCGATTTCCCGACGGGGACCCTGATCCTGACCGAGGCGGGGTCCAAGAGGCGCGCCTCGCTCCACGCCGAGGCGGGACGCGCGGCCATGCTGGCGCACCATCCCGGCGGGCTGGAGGTCCTGGAGACGACGCTGGCCGACTTCGCCGCCGCCCTGCGGCGGGAGAACCACACCGTGAAGCGCGCCCTGACCGACCAGCGGATCTTCAGCGGCATCGGCAACGCCTATTCGGACGAGATCCTGCACCGGGCGCGGCTCTCGCCGGTCGCCATGACCGCCAAGCTCGGCGATGCCGAGGTCGAGCGGCTCTTCGCCGGGGCCCGGGAGACCCTGAACGCGTGGTGCGACCGCCTGCGCCGGGAGACCGGCGACGGCTTTCCCGGCAAGGTCACCGCCTTTCGGCCCGAGATGGCGGTGCATGGCAAGTTCGGCCAGCCCTGTCCGGTCTGCGGCACGGAAGTCCAGCGGATCCGCCACGCCAGCAACGAGACCAACTACTGCCCGCGCTGCCAGACCGAGGGCCGGATCCTGGCCGACCGCTCGCTTTCCCGCCTGCTCAAGTCCGACTGGCCGCGCAACATCGAAGAGCTGGAGGGCAGGCGCAAGGCGTGACCCGGCGGCCCGGGAGGCCGGCGCGCGCCAGGGTTAACCAAGGCTTCAGGCCGCCGACCTTAGGATCCGGGCCATGCCACACGATCTGCCGTCGCCCGACCTCGGAGTCTTCACCTGCTCGCACGTGATCGAGGAGAGGCAGCCGATCCTCCACGTCTCCCATGACGCCGACGGGGATTGGCAGTTCCTCTGCGGCCAGGATCACCGCGACCTGCCGTCGGAGAGCTGCAGGCTGGTCTGCCTGAAGCACCTTCTGGCGCGCGACGCCTCGCTGGCACCGCTGGTCGGCAAGCTCTGCCGCCACTGGTCGGCCTGGCGCGAGACGCCCGACGCGGCCTGGGAGCTCCAGGACGACCTGGAGACCACCATTCGGGACAACATCGCCGAGTTCGGCTGGCACGTCATGCTGGTCTCGGGGGACGCCGACGGGCCGGGCTTCGGCTATTCGATCGGCCTCTTCGAGGCCTTCGCGCGGCCGGAGATCCTGATCGTCGGCCTCAATGCCGAGCTCATGCACGCCATGATCAACGCGATCGGCGAAGACCTGAAGGCCGGCGCGGTCTTCGAGGCGGAGGGGCGCCACGCCGGGATCATCGACGGTTTCGACTGCGCGATGCGGGCGGTGGCGCCGGCGCACTATCCGGACTACCTCGGCTACGCCCGCTGGTACTACGGCGGCGACGACTTCCCGGTCCTGCACTGCGTCTGGCCCGACAGGGCGGGGCGCTTCCCCTGGGAAGACGGCTTCGATCCGGACTTGCGCGACATCCAGCCGGACCTGCGGTGAGGTGGCGGCGGCGCGCCAGGCGCTGAAGCAGGGCATCGCCCTCCAGAAGGCCGGCCGGCTTCTTGGTGCAGCTCGGGTCTACGCCCGGCTCGTCAAGGAGGATGACCGCAACGCCGACGCCTGGCACCTGCTGGGCACGGTGGAGATCGGCCGCGGCAACTTCGACGCGGCCGAGCGGCTGATCGGCAAGGCCCTGGCGCTGCAGCCGGACAACGCAGTCTTCCATCACAACCTGGCCTACGTGCTGGGCGCCCAGAGCCGGACCGGGGAGGCCGAGGCCGGCTATCGACGGGCCGTCGCGCTGGACCCGGACTACGCCGAAGCGCACTTCAACCTGGCGCAGTCGATCCGGGTCACGCCGGGCGATCCGCTGATCGCCTCGCTGCAGCGCCTGCTGACCAAGCCTCGGCTGTCTCAGTCGGCGCGCTGCTTTCTGGGCTTTGCGGCCGGCAAGGTCTACGACGACCTGGGCGACTGCGACCGCGCCTTCGGGCACTACCTGGAGGGCAACCGGGCCAAGGGCGCCCGGCCCAACCCGGCCTACGGCGGCGCCTACCTCGAGCGCATCCTCGCGGTCTGCGATCGCGCGCTCCTGGCCACCCGGCCGCGGGGCGGCGGGGGCCGCGCCACCCCGGTCTTCATCGTCGGGATGCCGCGCTCGGGGACCTCGCTGGCCGAGCAGGTCCTGGCCAGCCACCCCGCGGTCTTCGGCGCGGGCGAGCTGCCCTACCTCGACCGCATCGCCGAGGCGCTCGGCGGCCGCTGCCCGGGCGACGCGGTCTATCCGGAGTGCCTGCCCGCTGTGCCGCGGCCGGTCCTGGAGGGCTTCGCCGAGAGCTATCGCAAGGAGAGCCTGGCCCCGGCCGCCGGCGCGGCGGTCGTCACAGACAAGGCGCCGCTGAACTTCCGCCACCTGGGCCTGATTGCCCTGCTGTTTCCCGAAGCGCGGATCGTGCACTGCCGCCGCGATGCCCTGGACACCTGCCTGTCCTGCTTCTTCCAGAACTTCGCCAGGGGCCAGGAGTACAGCTTCGATCTCGCCGCGCTCGGCCGCTTCTACCGGGACTATCGCAGGATGATGGCGGCCTGGGCCGAGGTCCTGCCGCTCGAGATCTTCGACCTCGACTACGAGGACCTCGTCGGCGACCTCGAGGGCGTCGGCCGCCGGCTCCTGGCCTTCTGCGGGCTGGACTGGCATCCGGACTGCGCGCGCTTCTTCGAGACCCGGCGCCCGGTCCTGACGGCCAGCCGGATGCAGGTGCGCCGGCCGCTCTACGCCTCCTCGATCGGCAAGTGGCGGCGCTACGCGCACCACCTGGGCCCGCTGATCGAAGCCCTCGGCCCCTACGCCAAAGGGCAGTGATATCGGCCAGGAGTCGAGTTTCTCATACCCCACATAGTGACTTCGGGGTAAACCAAATTAGCTATTTAATTTCAGACGCTTAGCATTGTCTCCATAACCGATTTTTCAGGCTTGCCACCCTAGCTTGACCGTCTGGTCGCTCGGGACCGCCGGCCCTCCGGGCGACGGGCGGTCCGGCGCGAAAAGAGTCCAAGAATCGGGTGAAGCCGTCCCATGTCTACGGGCCTCGTCGCCGTCCTGTCGGTCTTGCTGGCAGTCGTGTTGCTGGAGCGCCTGGCGGCCCGGCGGAAGGCGGCGGAACGGACGACTCAGCTGCCCCGGCTCGCCCTGGAGGACGCCGCGGTCGCGGTTCTGTGGATCGATCCCGCCGGCCGGCTGCTCTACGCCAATCGCCGTGCCTGCGAAAGCCTGGGCTACGATCGCGACGAACTGCTCTCGAAGACCATTCACGACCTCGATCCGACGCTGGGCGCCGAACGCTGGCAGGCGCGCTGGCAAAGCCTGACCGACCAAGGCTCGCTGCGCTTCGAGGCCAACCACAGGCGTCGCGACGGCACGATCCTGCCCGTCGAAATCGGCGCGAACCTGGTCGACCCCGGCGGCCAGCGCTACGCCTGCGCCTTTCTGCGCGACCTCACCGCCCTGAAGTCGGCCCAGGCGGCGCTGCGCCGGGCCAAGGACATCGCGGCCTCGGCCAGGTCCGCGAACGACGCGAAGTCCATGTTCCTGGCCAACGTGAGCCACGAGCTGCGGACCCCGCTGACCTCGATCATCGGCTTCTCGGAGGTCCTGCTGCAGGAGCGCTACGGCGCGCTCGGCAGCCGCGAGTACCGGCAGTTCGCCGAAAGCATCCGCGAGAGCGGCGGCGATCTGCTGGGCCTGATCAACGACATCCTCGACATCTCCAAGATCGAGGCGGGACGCATGGAGCTCTGCGAGGAGGACGCGGAGCTCGCCCACGTCGTCCAGGCCTGCCTGAGGCTGATCGGACAGCGCGCCCAGGATGCCGGGCTGACGGTCGTCGATGAGGTGCCGTCGGATCTGCCGCGGGTCTGCGTCGACGTCCGGCTGCTGAAGCAGATCCTGCTCAACCTCCTGTCCAATGCCATCAAGTTCACCCCGGAGGGTGGCAGCGTGACCCTGGCCGCAGGTCGCGAAGCCGACGGCGGCCTCTGGCTCTCGGTCCAGGACAGCGGCATCGGCATCGCCCGCCAGCACCACGAGCTGGTCTTCGAGCCCTTCGAGCAGGTCGACAACGTCAGATCGCGGCGCTACCCCGGGACCGGCCTGGGCCTGCCCATCGCAAAAAAGATCGTCGAGCTGCACGGCGGCAGGGTCGCGCTGGAGAGCGAACTCGCGGAGGGGACCAAGATCACCCTGCGCCTGCCTGCCGCGCGTGTCCTCGGCCCGAGAGCGCCGGCCCAGACCGAAGCCGCCAATATTCGCCGCCTGTCGTGAGGCCGACTCCTGGTAAACGGTTGGTTACTATATAAGTATAGAAGAAATACCTGTGTGACATTACCTGTGACGAAAACATTTATTAACAGATTCCGGGCAGTATTCATAAGTCTGTCTGTTTGGATATCGGGAAGGGATGGCGTTCATGTCGCACCTCAAGAATTTCGTCAGGGACGAATCCGGCGCGACCTCCATGGAATACGCCTTTATTGCTGCCCTGATCGGTCTCGCCATCGTCGGTGGACTGACGACGCTCGGCACCTCGGTCGACAGCGCTTTCCAGGGCTTCGCCACGCACCTCAGCACAAACACCCCCTGATCGACGCGGGAGACACTCCCCAGGGCGGGGCCTGCGCCCTGGAGAGCAGCCCGGCCGGAGCGTCGGCGATCAAGACAGGCCTCGATGGATCGGCAAGAGACCTGGCCCTGAGCGGCCGAGGTCTCTTCGTCTTTCCGGGGGTGGCTTCTCCGAGGCGGCCGTCCCGCTGATACTAAGGAGCCTGGAGCTTCGGCGGCTCCCGCCGGCGATCCGACCTCGGCGTCCGCGGGCATACGCCGTCCGCGCGGCCGCCCGCGGGATCGCGGCTCCGAGAGGCGTGCGCCGCGGCGGCGCGGCGCCTACCAGCGAAGGATCAGGTAGCCGTTGCGGACTTCGTAGCTCTCCAGGCGGGACAGGAAGCTCATGCCCAGGAGCGAGATCGACATCGGCGCATCGTTGACGATGGCATCGACGTCCTCCAGGTAGATCTCCTCGATCCGCAGGTCGCGGAGCCGGACCGGCGCGGCCCGGCCGTAGCCGTTGGCGGTCTTGGTGCGGATCGTGTAGTTCAGTTCGTCGAAGTTGATGCCGATCGCGTCGGCGGCCTCGTGGTTGAGGAAGATGCCGCTGGCACCGGTGTCGACCAGGAAGGGCACCTCGGCGCCGTCGATCATCACGTCAAGGTAGTAATGGCCGTCCCGGGACACCGGGATGCTCATCTCGTTGCCGCTGTATTGCATGGGCGCTTCGCTGCGGGCCACGGCCGCGGTCTGCGGCGCCCTGTCGGCCGCCGGTCCGCTCCAGTCCTGCTTCGCGAGGAAACTGGCCCCGAAGACCACGAAACCGACCAGGAACACCGTCCTGATGGACCACCAGAGCATCGCTCTTCCCCCCTGTGCTGCTGCGAACGGCAGTGGAGGCTCAAGTATCCCGCGCTTCGTATAAGGCTCTGTTAACGGGCGGAAGAGGAATTTATTCCTGAATCTGTCGGCCCGCCCCGCGAGGCCCCGGACCGGTCACGCGGTTCCATGCGGTGCCGCCAGATACCGGCGGATCCGGCGCCGTCAGCGGTGCCGGTTCTGCGAGGGCTGCGCCAGGGCGGGCAGGTTCACCTCCGGCGGCGCGGTCAGGGTTTGGAGATCCTCGCGCGAGCTCTGGTGCTCGAACTCGAGGGGCCTCTCGGCCTCCGCCGGCACCTTCGGCGGCAGCTTGGGCTGCGGCGCGGCGTAGAACTTCTTCTCGCGCTGCTCGAGGCTCGGCTGGAAGGGCTTGCCCATCATCAGGGGCTGGCCCTTGCTTTCGGCCTCGCGCTTGGCGCCGTGCATCTGCTTCGCCAGCTGCTTGTCCCAGGGCAGGACGTAGGCCCGGGGCTCGGTCACGCCTTCCATTTCCAGCCAGACGTAGATCGCCTCGCCTTCCTTCATGCGGGTGCCGAGGACCTGGGCCTGCTTGGCCTGGCGGTGCAGCCATTCCAGATCGGCCGGCTTCGGCCGGCTCAGCAGATCGGTCATGGTGAAGTAGGCGACGGGCAGGAAGAAGGCCAGGGTGCAGAGCGCGGTGCACTTCAGCCAGACCTTGCGCGGTGTCCAGATGGCGATGCTGCCCAGGATGCCGGCCAGCACCGTGACGCCGGCGAAGAACGGAAGCAGCTCGTTCATCACGACCTCGCGGCGCGCAGCGGCTTTGGCAGGTCGTGAACGCTGCCGGGCAGAAGATAGCCTTCCCGGTCCAGCGAGAAGCGGAAGGCGGTCAGCTCCTCGCCGTCGCGCCGCAGCGTCACCTGGGTGTTGAGGATCTGGCGCGCCGCCTCCTTGGGGTTGCGCTTGATGCTGACCACGATCGACACCGGCAGCGGGAAGATGCCCTCGTTGTTGCGGTACATGTGGACGTTGACCGTGTACTCGCCGGCCGGCACGCCGCGGCTGTAGGAGACCTCGTAGTTCAGGTTGGTGACGTCGGCCTGGCGGCCGAGGTCGTCGCGCAGCAGGTTGAAGATCTGGCCGCCCTTGTTGGAATAGCCGACCGGCACGTCGCCGGGCGCCTCGACCCAGAGGTCGACGTCGGCGTCGACGCTGTCGGACCAGCGCAGCTCGACGATCACGTTGCCCGGGCTGTCGATGCTCTCCTTGGCCTTGGCCGGCGGGTTGAGGTGCGGCAGCAGCAGAATCACCATCGCCACGAAGCCGGCGAGGGCGAGCAGGATCACGTCACGGAAGACGGTGTCCGTGCCCTCCTCGTCGTCGAAGAAATCAAGATTCGGCATGGTGTTCACCGAATTCGATCAAGCCGGTGATCAGCTTCGCGGTGCCGCCGGCCAGGAGCCGGTAGTTGGCCATGAGCCAGAGGTTGAGGATCGCGCCGACCAGGGTGGTGTAGAGCGCGGTCGACATGCCCGCGACCAGGGTCGAGACCATGGGCGAGACCGATTCGATGTCGGAGGCCTTCTCCGGATCGACGCCGGACAGGGCGATGATGAAGCCGACCACCGTGCCGACCAGGCCGAGCAGGACCAGGCTGCCGGCGATGTGCCGGATGCCCGAAATGCGCTGGCTCAGCTTGATCCGCATCGCGGCGGAGAGGATCGCGCGGCTGCCGTCGCTGCGGCCGCGGACCTGCGCCAGGTAGGCGGCGGCCTTGGAGGGCACCAGGGGATCGAAATCGTGCAACAGGTTCAGCTCGCGGCTGGTCTGCCAGACCCGAAGGGCGCAGAACACCAGGCCGACCAGAAAGACGAGGAAGATGATCGCGCAAAGGCGGGTCTGGTCGGCCATCGTCACCATCTCGACGAAGCCCTGGAACCAGGCCGCGCCCAGAAGGGCGAAGGCGATGATGTTCAGTAGCGTGAAGCGGAACAGCAGGAGGAACTGGAAAGGCGTCTGCTCGTTGGGCCGGAACTGGGACATGATCCAGGCCAGCTGGCGATTGCCGGCGAATTGATCGCTGCCGTGGAGTTCGGCGCCTGCGGTCAGGCCATGTGCCTCTCTAGCGGCTGGGGCGGTCGGTCCCATCTGCGCTCTCCTCGTGTCGTCAAGCCCTCGGGCGGGCGGGCGGCGACGGGCTCTTGCCGTCGGGAGAGTCTCGCATTCCTGCGATTCCGCCGGGCGCCTTCGCCCTGGACAATGCCGCAGTCTATGTCCTTAAGGTTAACGCAGGCTTTACGGCCCGGAGGCCGGCTCAGCGCTCGTCGAAGGCGTTGTCCAGCGAGCGGTAGACCGGCTTCAGCAGGTACTCCAGCAGGGTCTTGCCGCCGGTGTTGATCCGGGCGTCGACCACCATGCCCGGCAGGATCAGGTTGCGCTCGGGTTGATTGCCGACATGGTTCTTGTCCAGGGAGATCGTCGCCTTGTAGTAGGGCTCGCCGTTCTCGTCCTGGAAGGTCGAGGCCGAGACCTGGGTCACGGTGCCCGGGATCGTGCCGTAGCGGACCGTGTCGTAGGTGCTGATGCTGACCTCGGCCTTCTGGTCGACCCGGATGTGTCCGACGTCGCGGGGCGAGAGCCGGACCTCGGCGACCATGACGTCGTCGATCGGCACGATCTCCATCAGGATCTCGCCGGGCGCGATTACGCTGCCCAGGGTGCGGGTGTTCAGGCCTTTGACCCGGCCCCGCACCGGCGCCTTGATGTCGAGCCGGACCACCCGGTCCTCCAGCTTGGCCAGCAGCTCGGTCACCTGCGCCAGCTCGGCGCTGACCGTGCCCATCTCGTCGAGGGCCTCGTTGCGCAGGCGCGCTTCAAGCTCGGCCAGGCTGCTCCTGGCCTCGGCCTTGGCCTCGCGGGCCCGGGCCTGCTCGCCGACGACTGCGGCCAGGTCGCCGCGGGCCTTGCTGAGGTTGCGCTTGGTCTCGAGGTAGACGACGCGCGACACCAGGCCCTTCTTCAGCAGCTGGTCGCGCATGCCGACCTCTTCCTCGACGATCTCGACCTGGGCCTCGAGGCTGGCCCGTTGCTCGCCCAGGGCGTCGATCTCGGCCTGGCGCTGGTCGATCCGGGACAGCAGGACCTCGCGCTGGCTGTCGCGGGTCCGCCGCTGCATCTCGAGGATCGCCTCCTGGTCGCGGATCAGGGCCGGGAAGGTCTCGCCCGAGGTAAAGTCCGGCGCGCTGTCGAGGACGAAGGCGCGCAGCCGCTCGGCTCGGACCGCGAGGGCCGCCTGGCGCGCCCTGAGCTGCTCGAGCTCGCCCTCGGCGGCGGCGCGTTCGAGCAGGACGAGCACCTCGTCGGCCTCGACCAGCTGGCCCTCGGAGACCCGGAGGTCGGAGACGATGCCGCCCTCCAGGTGCTGCACGACGTGGACCGAGCCGGCCGGCATGACCTGGCCGTCGCCGACCGCGGTTTCCTGGACCTCGGTGACGCCGGCCAGGACCAGGAAGCCGCCGACCAGGACGCTGAGGGTGATCAGGAGCTGCCGCAGCAGGCGCGGCGGTCCGGCCTCCTCGAGCAGCAGGGGCTGGGAGAGGAAGCGCACGGTGCGCTGGCGGCCCCGCGACTTGGCGTCGTCGTCTTTTTTCGGAAGCATCAGGGGAGCGTTCATGCCGCGGCAGCCTCCTGCATCTTTGCAAGCACAGCCTCGGGATGCCCGGCCAGGGCGACCATGCCGGAATCGAGCACGATCAAGCGGTCGGCCAGGCGCATGTGACTGGGGCGCTGGGTGACGATGAAGACGGTCGCCCGGCCGCGCAGCTGCTGCAGCTTGCGCATCAGCGCGGTGTCGCCGGCGGCGTCGAGGTGATAGGCGGGCTCGTCGAGGAGGTAGATCGAGGCCTGGGTGACGTAGGCCCGGGCCAGGATGATCTTCTGCTTCAGGCCGCGCGGCAGCTGGCGCTGCAGGCGGTCGGTCAGGCGGGTCTCGAAGCCCTCGGGCAGCGAGAGGATGTCCTCCAGCAGGCCGGCATCGAGGGCGGCCTGGGCCAGTTCGGCGTCGCTGGCGGTCGGATTGGCCAGGCGCAGGTTCTGGGCGATCGTGCCGTGGAAGAGGTGGCAGGTCTGCGGGACGTAGCCGATCGAGGTGCGCAGCTCGCCGACGTCGAGCTGCCGCAGGTCGATGCCGTCGATCATCACCGCGCCGGCCTGGGGCTGGTAGAGGCCGGCGATCAGCTTGAGGACCGAGGACTTGCCGACGCCGTTGGCGCCAGCCACGGCGACCATCTCGCCGGGCTTGACCGTGAAGTTGATGCCGAAGAGGGCCGGCTCGGAATCGGCGGTGTAGCGCAGGCTGGCCCGGCGGAAGGCGACCTCGCCCTTGAAGCTGCGCAGGCCCGAGCCGATCCGGCCCGGCTCCCGCTCGAGCTTGAGGCGCATCAGCTGGTTCATCTGCTTCAGGCCGAGCTTGACCTGCTCCAGCCGGGTCAGGCTGAGAAAGCCGACCTGCAGCGGCGACAGCACCCGCCAGACCAGGGCCATGGTGGCGATCAGGGCACCGACGGTCATCGCCCCGTCCAGCACCTGCAAGGTTCCGAGGGTCGCGGTGGCGATGCCGGCTGCGAACATCAGGGTCTGGGACAGGGTCTGCACGAAGACCGAGATCCGGCTGGTCCGGAAGTTGGCGAGCGCGGCCTTGGCGCCGATCTCCCGGTAGCGGCCGCTCCAGGTCCGCTCCAGGGCGCACTGCTTGATCGCCCGCATGTTCGAGATCATCTCGATGGCGAAGGACTGGCGCCGGGCCCGGGCCTCGCCGGACTCCGCCACGGCGCCGCGCATGCTGGGCAGGATGGCGAGCGCGGCGCAGAGGAAGACCGCGGTCAGGATGATCGGGATCCAGGCCAGGGGACCGGCGATGAGGCCGATCACGGCGACGAAGATCACCAGGAAGGGCAGCTCCAGGAAGACCCCGGCCAGGGGTCCGGTGAAGAACTCGCGCACGGATTCGAACTGCCTGAGGCGCGAGACCTGGGCGCCGATCGTGGCACGCTCGGTCATGACGATGGGCAGGTGCAGGATCTGTTGCAGCGCCGCGGCGCCGAGGATCACGTCGATGCGCGCTCCGACGTAGGCCAAGACGCGGGCCCGGAGGAACCGCAGGGCGGCGTCTATGGCCAGGGCCAGAAGGACCCCTAAGAACAGGAAGCCAAGGGTCGAGAGCGACCGGCTCGGGATGACCCGGTCATAGACCGTCATGATGAACAGCGGCACGGCGAGGGCCAGGACGCTGTTGAGGAAGGTGATCCCCAGCATCTGCAGGACCAGGCCGCGGAAGCGCTGCGCGACCGACCGAAACCAGTCGTCCTGCGGCCGGCGCTCGGCCTCGCCGTCGGAGTCCCGTGCCGAGACGAAGTAGGCGGTGCCCGCCATCGGCAGGGCGGCCTGGAAGCCGGTCTCGGCGGTCGCGGCGTCGAAGGCCCGGAAGCCGCCGTCGGCTTCTTCGAGCAGCACCTTGGCCGCGCCGTCATCCGGCACGAAGAGGCAGGGCAGCAGCCGAGGATCCAGGTGGTCGAGGCTGAGCTCGGCCGGCCGGGTGACGTAGTTCAGGTTGGCCAGGACGTTGAGCAGGTCGACGATGTCGAGGCTGTCGGCGAAGTGCGGCATGGCCTCCGCGAGCTGCCGCGGGTTGCCGTGCCAGCCCAGGGCCGAGAGCAGCGGCATGAGGCAGGCGGCGATGTCCGAGATCGCCCGGAACTCCCCCAGCTCGCCGCTCTGCAGGATCTGCTCCAGGCGATCGTGGCGCTGCCTCTGGGCGCCCCCGGTGCTGGCTGGGACCAGGGCGCCCATCAGGCCGATGCCTCCTCTTGCGGCGCCTGCGGCTCGGCCTTGAGCTTGAGCCGGCTGTCCTGAAGCAGGAACTGCCGGTCGGCCAGAGCGAGCAGCGAGGGACGATGGCTCACCAGGATGACGGTGGCCGCGCCCTTGAGGCTGGCGATCGCGGTCTTGAGCGTGTCGTCGCTGCGCCGGTCGAGCCCGGAGTTGGCCTCGTCGAAGAGCACCACCTTCGGCGTGCCGGCCAGGGCGCGGGCCATGGCGATGCCTTGCTGCAGGCCGGTCGGCAGGGCTTCGAAGGCGCCTTCGCCGACCTTGGTCTCGTAGCCGGCCGGCAGGCGGTTGATCGCCTCGTCGAGGCGCAGCAGGCGGGCGGCTTCCAGCGCCTGGTTGATCTTCCCGGGCCCGGCGAAGGACGTCAGGTTGTCCATGATCGTGCCCTTGAACAGGACCGCGCTCTGCGGCAGGTAGGCGACCTGCTCGCGCAGCGAATGCGGGTCCAGATCGCGGATGTCCTGGCCGTCGAAGCAGACCTCCCCCTCGGTCGGCTTCAGGGCGTTGAGGATCAGCATCAGCAGGGTCGACTTGCCGCTTCCGGTGTCGCCGCTGACGCCGATCACCTCGCCGGCGCCGATCGAGAGGTTGACGTCGCGGAACAGAGGCGGCGCACCCGGATAGCCGAAGGTCAGGTTCCTGAGCTCGATCGCGCCGCGGATCTCGCCGGCCGGCGCCGCGTCGGCCTCGGCTTCCGGATCCATGTCGAAGATCTGCTGCAGGCGCTCGCGGGCGACGCTGATGTTCTGGAACTGGGTCCAGAGCGACAGCGCGCGCAGGGGCGGCTGGACCGAGCGCCCGGCGAGCAGGGTGCAGGCGGCCAGGCCGCCGATGCTCAGCTGGCCGTCGATCACCAGGATCGCGCCCAAGGCGCCGACGCCGACCATGGTCAGGTTGGAGAAGCCGGCACCCAGGCCTTGCGCCAGGTTGCTGAAAAAGGTGGTGTCGTAGGTGCTGGCCGCGCTGCTCTCCTGAAGCCGGTCGTAGCGGCGCTGCATCTGCGCTTCCATCGCCAGGCCCTTGACCGTGTTGATACCGGTCAGCACCTCGATGATGAAGCTGTAGCGGCGGTCGTCCAGCGTGGCCCGGGTCTCCAGGGCCAGCTTCAGCTGCCGCCCGACCAGCAGGGCGGCCCCGGCCAGCAGGACCAGCGCCAGCATTGGCACCAGGACCAGAAAGCCGCCGATGAAGGCGACCAGACCGAGGAAGAGCAGGACGAAGGGCAGGTCGACGACCAGGATCTTGGCCTGTCCGGAAAGAAAGTCCCGCAGGGTGTCGACGGCGTTCAGACGGTCCAGGTGGACGCCGGGCGCCTCGCGCTCGAAGCTGCCGATGTCGCAGGACACCAGGCGGTCGACCGCGCGGCAGCCGGCGATCTGCTCGAACTGCGCGGCATGCCAGCCCAGGATGTTGGCGCGCGCCACCCGCAGCACGCCGTCGATCACCAGGGCGGCGACCAGGCCCAGCATCAGGATCAGCAGGGTGTCGGTCGCGGTGTTCGGAATGATGCGGTCGTAGATCTGCAGCAGGACCGCGGGCAAGGCCAGCGAGAGCACGTTGATGGTCAGCGACGCCGCCGTCACGCCGCGCGAGGGCCGCGGCAGGTTCTCGAGCTCGCTGGCCGAGGGTGACCAGCGGCCGCTCTTCGCGAGCTCGGAAAGGAGGGTGGTCGGCGACGACACGAAGGCTCCAATTGCAGACGCCACGGCCAGGTCTGGTGGCCCGGTCCGCTGAGACATTTCTCCGAACAAACCCCTTATGATTTAAAGATTATTACTTGCTGTTTGGTTAATTGGCGGAATCCCTGGGGATGCAGGGGGATCGCCACGCTCGGGAGCGACTTGGCCCGCCGTCGGACGTCGGGCAGATCCGTTATCCTCCAAGACGCAAAATACAGGTAAAGGATTTAAAATATAGATACAGAAACAGATTTACGGTTGTGACGATTTACAGAGATTTATTCTTGTCATTGCCAGTGCCGAGGGGCAGCGCCAGCACCACGGCCAGGCCCAGGCAGACCAGGACCAGGGCCAGGATCTCGGCCGGCCCGACCGCCTCGCCCAGCAGCAGCGCGCTGGCGAAGACGCCGACCACCGGGATCGCCAGGGTCCCGATCGCGGCGATGGCGGCCGGGAACAACCCGATCAGCTTGAACCAGGCCCAGTGGCAGAAGATCATCGGGAAGGCGATGGTGTAGACCAGGGCGGCCTGGGCTCCGGGGCTCAGGAGTCCCGGGTCGGGGACACCGTCGAGCAGGAGCGCGCCCAGGGCCACCGGCAGGCCGCCGGCAAGCAGCTGCCAGCCGGTCAGGACGATGGTCGGGGCGGTCCAGGCGAAGCGCTTGAACAGCAGGCTGCCCAGCGCCCAGGAGAAGGCGGCGCAGAGCACCAGCAGCGATCCCAGCGGGGCGGTCCCCAGGGCCGCGATCTCCGGCCCGATCAGGCTGGCCAGGCCGGCGAGCCCGAGGCCGAGGCCCAGGACCTTGCGCCGGGTCAGGGCCTCGCCGAGCAGGGGAACGGCGATCAGGGAGGCCCAAAGCGGCATGGTGAAGGCGATGATCACCGCCCGGCCGGCCGGAATCAGGCCGACGCCGTAGGCGGTCAGCATGTGCCAGCCGGTGATCGCGAAGACCGCGCAGAGCAGCAGCGGCCCGCGCTCGCGCCGGGGCACCCGGAGGCCGAGGCCGGAGAGTCGCGCGATCGCCAGCAGGGCGCAGCCGGCGGGCAGCAAGCAGAGCAGGCGGAAGCCCCAGGGCGAGAGCTCGCCCAGGACGATCTTCATGGCCGGCCAGTTGCTGCCCCAGAACAGGGTCAGGGCGGCCAGCAGCAGGAAGCCGGCCGGGGGCAGGTCGCCCGGGCCGGGCTTCGCCGCCCCCGGGCCTGCCGGCGCCTCGCCCGGCTGCGCGTCAGGCATCCGATCCAGACCGGCGCGCGGCGCAGCGGGTCAGGACCGCCTGCTTCTCGGCCGCGGAGAGGATCGGCCAGTCACGGATCTCGTCGACGTGGCGGAAGCAGCCGATGCAAAGGTCGTTGGCGTCGTCCAGCTGGCAGACCGCAATGCAGGGCGAGGGGACCGAGGTGTCCGGCTGCGCCCGGCGCGCCCTGCGCCGGCGCCGCCTTTCGCTGCGCGCGTCCTCTATCGCGGTCATGCCGACTCCCTCGCCACCTCTCCCTTCGGGCCGCGGCATCATAGGGACTCGCCGCGCGGCGTCCAGCGGCAAGAGCGACGGTGCCGGTTCCCGCCGCGACGCCGCCGTTTGCAAACGCCCGGCCGCGCAATAGGATCGGCCTGCCACGGCACGGGGCTTCGGCCCGGCATCGGGTTGGGGGACGCACGACCATGATTCGCCGTCTGCGCCTGATCAGCGGGCTCACGCTCTTCGTCTTCCTGACGACGCACCTGATCAACCACGCCCTCGGCCTGGTTTCGCTTTCGGCGATGGAGGCGGGACGGGAGGCCTTCCTGGCGCTCTGGCGCAACCTGCCGGCGACGCTCTGGCTCTACGGCGCGCTTCTGGTCCACGTCGGGCTGGCCTTCTGGGCGGTCTACCAGCGGCGCCGGCTGGTCATGCCGCCCTGGGAGTGGGTCCAGCTACTCTTCGGCCTGGCGATCCCGCTGCTGGCCGTCCAGCACGTCTTCGGCACCCGGGTCGCCCACGAACTCCTGGGCACCGAGGACAGCTACGCCTACGTGCTCCAGGTATACTGGGTGCTGGACCCCGGGCTGGTGCCGCGCCACGTCGCGCTGGTGCTGATCGCCTGGGGCCACGGCTGCATCGGGCTGCACTTCTGGCTGCGCCTGAAGTCCTGGTACCCGCGCTGGCTGCCGGTCACCTACGCTCTGGCGATCGTGCTGCCGCTGGTCGGCCTGCTCGGCTTCATGGTCGCGGGCCTCGAGGTCCGGCGCCTGGCCGAGGATCCCCAATGGCTGGCCGCCCTGCCCGACGCGGCCGGCCGCGACCGGCTGGACTGGATCTTCCGCCTGTTCCTGGCGGCCTTCCTGTCCCTGCTCGCCCTGACCGTGATCGCGCGCCAGCTGCGCAACGCCTGGGAAGGACGACGGGGCGCGATCCAGGTGACCTATCCGAACGGCCGCCGGATCGCGGCCGCGGCCGGCGCCTCGATCCTCGAGGTGAGCCGGGCGGCGGGGATTCCCCACGCCGCGGTCTGCGGTGGCCGGGGCCGCTGCTCGACCTGCCGGGTCCGGGTCGCGGCGGGCTTGGAGGCGCTGCCGCCGCCGGACGATGCGGAGCGGCGGGTGCTGGCCCGGGTCGAGGCGCCACCGCAGGTTCGCCTGGCCTGCCAGACCCGGCCCACCGCCGACGTCGAGGTCGTGCCGCTGCTCGCGCCGGCCGCCGATGCCACGGCCGCGCGGAGCCGGCCCGGCTACCTGCAGGGCGACGAGCGCGAAATCGCCATCCTCTTCGCCGACATCCGGGGCTTTACCAGCCTGTCCGAGAACCGCCTGCCCTACGACGTGGTCTTCCTGCTCAACCAGTACTTCCGCGCCATGGGCGAGGCGGTCGAGGAGGCCGGCGGCCGGCTCGACAAGTTCATCGGCGACGGGGTCATGGCGCTCTTCGGCATCGAGCGCGGCTTGGCGGACGGCAGCCGCCGGGCCCTCGACGCCGCCCGGCGCATGTCCCTGCGCCTGGCCGAGATGAACGCGGTCCTGCGCGGCGACCTGCCGGAGCCCCTGCGGATCGGCATCGGGATCCACAGCGGCCCGGTGATCGTCGGCGAGATGGGCTACGGGCCGGCGGTGTCCCTGACCGCGGTCGGTGACAGCGTGAACACCGCGAGCCGGCTGGAAGCCCTGACCAAGGAGCTCGAGGTCCAGCTCCTGGTCTCGGAGCCCGTCGTCCGGGCGGCCGGCCTCGCGCTCCCGGGCTTCCCGCGCCAGGCCCTCGAGCTGCGCGGCCGCAAGGGCGCTCTGACCGCCGTTGCGGTCAAGGACGCCCGGCGCCTGGACCTCGACGGGACGGCGGAAACGGCCTGAACCGCCGGCGGGCGGGACGCCGCGCGGCCCAGGCGCCGACTCCGGTCAGCCGCTGCCGGCCTTCTTCTTGTAGTCGTCGATGGCGTCCCGCAGCTTGTAGTACTGGTCGCAGCCGAAGAAGCAGGCGTCGTCCAGGACCTCCAGGCGCTTCTCCGCCTTGCCAAGATCGCCGACCTGCAGCCAGAGCTCGCCCAGGTACTCGTTGGCGCCGAGGTGATCCGGGTCGATCGAAAGGGCTTGCTGGTAGAAGCGCACCGCCTCGTCCATCTTGCCGAGCTGGCGGTGGGTGTAGCCGAGGTAGTTGTAGGCGTCGGCGTCCTCGGGATCCGATGCCACCACCTTCTGCAGCAGCGGGATCGCCGCCTGGTAGTTCTTCTTGTCGATCTCCTTCACGGCGGCCCGGTATTCGGGACTGGAAAAGAACAAGTCGGCGTCACGGCCACCGCCGCCTTCACCGCCGCCGCCCCCGCCACCGCCACCACCGCCGCCACCACCGCCGTCGGCAAGGGCGGGCGTGGCGCCGAGGCAGAGCGCGAGAACAAGGGCACCGGTCGTCTTGGCAAGGAAAGTCATGGTCTCCGTCTCCGGTGAGTTGCTGCTTGGGGTTCGAGCTACCCCTAGGAAACACCGGCAAGAGCCATCGCTTGTCGTGACAAAACCGGGTCTAGGTTGGCGCAGGATTCAGACCGGAAGGGAGGAGGAAGTCGACAGGCAAACCCGCAAGCGCTGCGCGCCGGAGCTTCACGCTGCGCGTTCAAGAAGCGTCGGACGGCGGCGCCAGGCACTCGCCAGGATTTCGGCCCGGGCCGTCCTCAGCTGCTGCCGGTCCGCTTCTTGTAGGCGTCGATGGCGTCCCGCAGCTTGTAGTACTGGTCGCAGCCGAAGAAGCAGGCATCGTCCAGCACTTCCAGGCGCTGCTCCGCCTTGCCCAGGTCGCCGACTTGCAGCCAGAGCTCGCCCAGGTACTCGTTGGCGCTGAGATGCTCCGGGTCGATGGCCAGCGCCTTCTCGTAGAAGCCGACCGCGTCCTCCATCTTGCCGAGCTGGCGGTGGGTGTAGCCGAGATAGTTGTAGGCGTCGGCGTCCTGCGGGTCCGAGGCCACCACCTTCTGCAGCAGCGGGATCGCCGCCTGGTAGTTCTTCTTGTCGATCTCCCTGACCGCCGCCCTGAAGTCCGGGTTGACCGGGGTCGCGTTCTCCGTTCGGGAGCTGAAAGTGCGGTCGGCCAGCGCGGGCGTCACGCCGAGGCAGAGGGCCAGAACGAGGGCGCCGGTCGTCTTGGAAAGGGGGATCATGGTCTCCATCTCCGATGTGCTGCTGCGTCGGTTTCGGGCTCGCATCACCAAGCAGCTGGTAATTCTTGCCGGCCACGGCAAGCTTCGACCGGCGGCTACGTGCATTGCTGGCTGAGAAAGAGGATGGTGATGGAGGTCGATTTCGGCAAGACCGCAGAAGACGACAGCCGGCACCGGGCGGCGGCCTTCGATCGCGCGCACGCGGCCCCGCTCGACGCCGGGTTCCCGGAGGATCCCCTGGTCGTGCCGCAGCGCTGCTTTGCCCTGATCGCCGTCAGCGGCTGAGCCCCGGCGCGGTGGCCTCGTCTTCCAGCGCCTCGGAGGATTCGGCGTCGATGACCCTGAGGACGAGGTCCGAGGCGAAGCCGCGGCGGGCCAGGGCGGCGAGGTCGCGGTCGCGCCGTGCCGCACGCTCGGCCGCCGGCCGGTAGGGCCCGAGCCGGCGCCGGCGGGCGTAGGCCAGGGCCGCGGCCAGGTCGGGATCGCCGGTCTCATCGCGCAGGCCGGCCAGGGCGGCGGCGATCTCCTCCTCGCCGACGCCCTTCTGCAGCAGCAGCAGGCGGATCCCGCGCAGCGACTGGCCGCGGCGGGCCAGGCTGCGCGCGCGGGCCTCGGCATAGCGGGCGTCGTCCAGCAGGCCGCTTTCCAGGAAGCGGGCGATCAGGGCTTCGACGGCGGCGTGGCCCGCTGCGACATTGCTGTCGTGCACCCGCGCCGAGCGGGCGACCTTGCGGCGCAGGACCTGGCGCAGGTTGTCGGCCGAGGTCGCGTAGCGGTCGAGGTAGAACAGCGCCGCGCGTTCCAGGGAGGCGGGGGTCGCCTTCTTCGGCAGCCTGCGCCGCGCGTCCGTTTTTCCAGTCTCCGCTCTTCTCTCCGACTCCGCCATCGCCGCGCGAGGATGCCACGATCGCCGCGGGGCCGACCAGCGCCTTGCCTTGTTCGGCCACTCGGCCTATCTGAGCGGACATGGAAATGCGCAGCTTCGGCGATCGCCCGCCGGCACCCCGGGTGATCGGAGCGGTCAATTGGCGGGGCCTCTGGACGCTCTATCTGAAGGAGGTCCGGCGCTTCCTCAACGTCTACACCCAGACCCTGCTCGCGCCGATCGTCACCACCCTGCTGTTCCTGGCCATCTTCACCCTGGCCCTGGGCCGCAGCGTGCAGACCGCCGGCGGCGTCGGCTACGCCGAGTTCCTGGCGCCGGGCCTGATCATGATGGCGATCATGCAGAACGCCTTCGCCAACACCTCCTCGTCGCTGGTCATCGCCAAGGTCCAGGGCAACATCGTCGACATGCTGATGCCGCCGCTCTCGGCCAGCGAGCTCGCCTTGGCCCACGCCGCCGGCGGGGTGACCCGCGGGGTCCTGGTCGGGCTGGCGGTCGGGCTGGCGATGTGGGCCTTCGTGCCGCTCGGCCTGCACAGCCCCTGGCTGATCCTCTTCTTCGCGGTCAACGCTTCGCTGATGCTGGCCCTGCTCGGCATGATCGGCGGCATCTGGGCGGAGAAATTCGATCATATCGCGGCGGTCACCAACTTCGTGATCACCCCGCTGTCCTTCCTCTCGGGCACCTTCTACTCGATCGAGCGGCTGCCCGACGGCTGGGAGGCCATCGCCCACTTCAACCCTTTCTTCTATCTGATCGACGGCTTCCGCTACGGCTTCATCGGCCACGCCGACGGCCTGCCCGGGATCGGCGCGGCGGTGGTCCTGGCCGTCAACCTGGCGCTCTGGCTGCTGGCCTACCGGATGATCGCCACCGGCTACCGGCTCAAGGCCTAGTGTGGTGGGGGGCCAGGCCCGGGACATGCCGCCGCCCGCGACCCTGACGCCGCCGCGACGCTACGGCCCCGTCAACTGGCTGGGCCTCTGGTCGCACTACCGGCGTGGGATCCGGCGCTTCCTCGACTTCGCCTGGGAGTCGCTCGGCGGGCCCTGCGTCTTCACCCTGCTGTTCCTGGCGGTCTTCGCCGTCGCCTTCGGCGCCGAGCGGGAGGTCGCCCAAGGGGTCACCTACACCAGCTTCATCGCACCCGGACTGGTGATGTTCTCGCTCTGCTACACCGCCTTCGAGATGGCCGGCTTCTCGGTCCTCGACGACAAGAACAACCGGACCATCGAGGACCTGCTGGCGGCGCCGCTCTCGCCGCTGGAGGTCATGGCCGGCTACGTGCTCTCGGCCATGGCCAGCGCAGCGATGAGCGGGATCCTGGTCGGGCTGGTGGTGGCGCTCTTCGTCGGCCTGCCGCTGCTGGCGCCGCTGCAGGTCCTGGGCTTCGCGCTCCTCGGCACCCTGCTCTTCGCCCTGCTCGGGACCCTGGTCGGGCTCTGGGCGGAGAAGTGGGAGCACTACAGCTTCGCCGACAGCTTCCTGATCCTGCCGCTTGGCCTGCTGTCGGGCACCTTCTTTCCGATCGCCAGCCTGCCCGAGCTCGGCCAGGCGCTGATCGTCTTCAACCCGGTGTTCCATGTCATCGACGGATTCCGCGCCGCCTTCATCGGCTTTGCCGAGACCGCCGCCTGGCAGGGCTTCCTGCTGGTCGGCCTGCTCGACCTGCTGCTCGCCGCTCTGGTCTGGCGGCTTTTCGCCCGCGGCTACAAGATCAAGGCTTGAGCCCCTACCGATTTATTAAGCTTTCCCTGCTGGATTGCCGACCATGGTCCATCACATGAAGTCTTCCATCCTCCGCACCCTGGTCCTGGGGCTCTGGCTCCTGCTGCCGGGCTCGGCCTGGGGCGGCGCCCTGCCCTATGGCCAGGGCCTGTTGTGGCAGGTCGAGGCGCCCAACGGCCGGATCAGCCACGTCCTCGGGACCTTTCACACCAGCGATCCGAGGATCCTGGCACTGCCGGCACCGGTCGCCGAAGCGATCGACCGGGCCGAGACCCTGGCCGTCGAGATCGTCCTGACCCCGAGAGACCAGCAGGCCCTGGCCATGGCCGCGATTCTGCGCGACGGGCGCAGCCTCGATCAGATCCTGGGCCCGAAGCTCTTCGCGCGCAGCGCCATCGCGGCCCAGTCCTACGGCCTCGGGGCGACGCAGCTGCGGCTCTTCAAGCCTTGGGGGCTGCTCTCGCTCTTCGCCATGCCGCCGGAGGAGCTGCAACGCCAGCAGCGCGGCGCCCGGGCGCTCGATTTCCACCTTCAGGACCTGGCCAGCAGCCAGGGCAAGCCGGTCGTGCCCTTGGAGAGCCTCGACGAGCAGATCGCGGTCTTCGACTCGCTTTCGGACGCCGAGCAGGTGATGCTGCTAAGGTCGACCCTCGACGAGCAGGAGGAGAACCCGGGCCTCTTCGAGGACATGGTGAGGCACTACCTGGCCCGGGACCTGGCTGCGATCTACGGCATGATGTCGGAGCTGTCCAAGGACGTGGACCCCGAGTTCCAGGCCCGTTTCGTCGAAGGGCTGGTCGACCGGCGTAACGCCACGATGGTCGAGCGCTCCGAGAGCCTGCTGGCGCAGGGCGGCGCGGTGATCGCGGTCGGCGCCCTCCACCTGCCGGGCCGGACGGGAATGCTCAGCCTCCTGGCCGAGCGCGGCTACAAGGTCTCTCGGGTCTACTGAGCCGGCGGCCCCGCCCGCCGGCCCCCTCGAGGAGGCTCAAGGAAAATTAAGCCTGTCGTGGCAACTTCGGACCGCCCCGGTTCGGAGGATCTCAAGCCATGTCAGTAGGACTTTCATCTCGCCGGCTCTGCCTCGCCCTGACCATCCTCTTCCTGTCGATCGCCCCGGCAGGTGCGGCCGACCCTCTGCTGCACGGCCAGGGCATCTTCTGGCGCATCGAAGGCAAGGGCGCGAAGCCCAGCCACATCCTGGGGACCTTCCACACCGCGGACCAGCGCGTCCTCGACCTCACGGCCACGATCGGCGAAGCGCTCCGGGCCGCGCGCAGCGTGACCCTGGAGCGGGTCATGACCTACGACGACGGCCTGAAGGTCCAGGAGGCGATGATGCTCGACGGGCGGCGCGATCTCGAGCAGATCCTCGGCAGGAAGCTGTTCAACGAGGTCGCCCTCGCCGCCCGGGCCTATCGCATGCGGCCGGCGGACCTGCGCCGCCTGAAGCCCTGGGCGGTCTACCTGCTGCTCGGCTCCCCGCCGGGCGAAGCGATCCGCCAGGGCATGGGCACCCCCTTCCTCGACTACATGCTGCAACAGGCGGCGGAGCAGATGGGCAAGCCGGTCTACGGCCTGGAGCGGGTCGAGGACGTCTTCGGCTTCTTCGACGAGCTCAGCCGGGAGCGGCAGGTCACCCTGGTCCAGGCCGCCCTGCGCTTCAACTACTACGTCGACAATCACTTCTACAAGGCGCTGCGCTTCTATCTGCGGGCCGACATGGCCGGCCTCATGGCCTACTTCGACCGCCAGTACCGCCTCGAGGACCAGGGCTTGGCCGCGGTCCTGCAGGCCCGCTTCATCGACGAGCGCAACGCGGTCATGGTCCGGAATATGCAGAAGCAGCTGAAGGCCGGGCGGGCCTTCGTCGCGGTCGGCGCGGCGCACCTGCCGGGCGAGAAGGGCGTCCTCCACCTTCTAGAGAAGCGCGGCTACACCGTCACGCGGGTCTACTGAAGCCTGTCCTACGGTTGACGGCGCGGGGCCGGGCCGCCCGGAGCAGCCTGCGTTCACGTGAACGCAGAAGAGCTGCTCCGCCTGTATCAAGACAGATCAAATTACCCGCACTCAATTGATTTCAATTGAGTGCGGTTTGATCTAGTCTCGAACTGCTGGCTGCGGCCGAGATTCCACATCCGAGCGACCGGAAGGGAGACCAGGCGTGATCGACGCGCTGATGCCGACCTACGCCCGCGCCGAGCTCGCCTTCGAGCGCGGCGAGGGGCCCTATCTCTACACCGCCGAGGGTCGGCGATACCTGGACTTCGCCTCGGGGATCGCGGTCAATTCCCTGGGCCACGGCCATCCGCATCTGGTCGCGGCGCTGAGCGCCCAGGCGCAGAAGCTCTGGCACGTCTCCAACCTCTATCGGATTCCCGAGGCCGAGCGCCTGGCGCGCCGCCTGGTCGAGACGACCTTCGCGGACACCGTGTTCTTCTCGAACTCCGGAGCCGAGGCCATCGAGTGCGGGCTCAAGCTGGTGCGCAAGTACCATCACCGGACCGGACACCCGGAGCGCTACCGGGTCATCACCTGCAGCGGCGCCTTCCACGGCCGCACCCTGACGACCATCTCGGCCGCCGCCAATCCCAAGTACCTGGAGGGCTTCGCGCCGGCGGTCGAGGGCTTCGACAACGTCGCCTTCGGCAACATGAACGAGCTGCGCGCGGCGATCACGCCCCAGACCGCGGCAATCCTGGTCGAGCCGATCCAGGGCGAGGGCGGCATCCGGCCGGCCGACCTGGCCTACCTGCGCGCCCTGCGCGAGGTCTGCGACGAGTTCGGCCTGCTGCTCTTCCTCGACGAGGTCCAGTGCGGGGTCGGCCGGACCGGCCGCCTCTTCGCGCACGAATGGGCGGGGATCCGCCCGGACGTCATGGCCGTGGCCAAGGGCCTGGGCGGCGGCTTCCCGATCGGCGCCTGCCTGGCGACCGAGGCGGCGGCGGTCGGTATGACCGCGGGCTCCCACGGCTCGACCTTCGGCGGCAACCCCCTGGCCGTGGCAGTCGGCAACGCCGTGCTGGACGTGGTGTCGTCGGAGGGCTTCCTCGAGCGGGTCGAGGCCGTGGCCGCCCAACTGCGTGAAGGCCTGGAGAGCCTGGTCGAGCGCCACTCGGGTCTTCTGGCCGAGGTCCGCGGCGCCGGCCTGATGCTCGGCCTGCGCTGCCGGGTCCCCAACGTCGAGCTGGTGGACCGGCTGCGCGACGGCGGCCTGCTCACCGTGCCGGCGGCCGAGAACGTGGTGCGGATCCTGCCGCCGCTGATCATCGAGGCGCAGCAGGTCGAGGAGGCCCTGGGCATCCTGGAGCAGGCCTGCGAGGGCTGGCCAAAGGCCGCCTGAGAGGCGGCCGACAAGAGGCCGCGGCCGGAGGCCTGCCCGCGGCGGGCTTGCGCCCGCGCGCCGTCGACACGAATTTGCAGGTATGGAGATCCGGAACGTGGACAGTGATGCCCCTTTTGGCGGGTCCGACCGCATGACCGATGCGGTGGAGCCCTTCCTGGTCGAGGCCTGCGGCCTGCGGGGACGTCTGTTGCGCCTCGGGCCCCTGGTCGAGACCGTGTTGTCGCGGCACGCCTATCCGGAGGCCGTGGCCGGCCGCCTGGGCGAGCTGCTGGCCCTGACCGGCCTGCTGTCCTCTATGCTGAAGTTCGAAGGCGTCTTCTCGCTGCAGACCCGCGGCGACGGTCCGATCTCGATGATGGTCAGCGACGTGACCGCGGCCGGCGCGCTGCGTGGCTTCGCCCAGTTCGACGCGGAACGCCTGGAGGCGCTGCTCGACCGCGCCGGGCCGGGCACGCCGAGCCTGCCGCACCTGCTGGGCACGGGCTACCTGGCCTTCACCGTCGACCAGGGCGTGCACAGCGAGCGCTACCAGGGCATCGTCGAACTGAACGGCGCCACCCTGACCGACTGCGTGCACCATTACTTCGGCCAGTCCGAACAGCTGGCCACGGTGGTCAAGCTGGCGGCCGCCCGGGTCGACGGCCGCTGGCGGGCCGGCGCGATCATGCTGCAGCGCATGCCGCGGGAGGAGGCGCAGGCTCAGCAGCTCTCCGAGGAGGAAGCCGAGGAGGGCTGGCGCCGCGGCTGCGCCTTCCTGGGCAGCTGCACCGAGACGGAGCTGCTCGATCCGCAGCTCGCGCCCAACCGGCTGCTTTACCGGCTGTTCCACGAGGACGGCGTGCGGGTCTTCGAGCCCCGGCCGCTGACCCTCGGCTGCCGCTGCTCACGCGACCGGGTCGCGCGCATCCTGGCTTCGATCCCGCCAGCGTCGCTGGAGGAGTACAAGGTCGAGGACGCCGTGGTCATGACCTGTCAGTTCTGCAACATCGACTACCGCTTCGACGAGACCGAGCTGGCCGAGATCCTGGCACCTTGATCGCGCCGCCGCCGCGGCGTAAAGACGTGCCAGGACTTGAACCCCAGCCTGGCTAAGGACCCGGACATGCTTAGGTTTCCCGGCCTCAAGGCCGTTCATCTGCTCGCCCTTGCCGCGCTCGCCCTCGCCGGCTGCGAGATCACGCCGGAGCGCAACATCTACCCGGAGCTGACCTACCAGCATCTCGACCCGATCCGGCTCGACGTCCGCGACATCGTGGTCGAACAGGCCTACACCCCACCGCTCTCGGAGCCGAACGTCGACCACGACTTTCCGGTCAAGCCGATGGACGCCGCGGCGCGCTGGGCCCAGGACCGGCTGGTCGCGGCCGGCGCGACCAAGACCGCGACCTTCGTGATTCGCGACGCCGCCGTGGTCGAGGTCCCTTTGGAGCAGTCGGGGGGGGTGACCGGCGCGCTGACCACCGAGCAGTCGGAGCGCTACGACGCCCACCTCGAGGTCCAGATCGTGATCAAGGACGATCGCGGCTGGGAGGAGGTCAATCTGGTCACCGAGGTGAACCGGACCTTGACCGTATCCGAGGACGTGACCCTGAACGAGCGCGAGAAGGCCTGGTACGAGCTGACCGAGAAGCTGATGGCCGACATGAACGAGCGGCTCGACGAGGGCATCGAGCAGAACTTCCAGCGCTATCGGGTCCGTTGATCGGGCCCGCCCGGCCTACTCCCGCCAGAAGGCTCGGGTCACCAGCACCAGGACGGTGAAGAGCTCGAGCCGGCCGAGCAGCATGCCGGCCGACAGCAGCCACTTGGCGGCGTCGGGCAGGGGCGCGAAGTTGCCGGCTGGCCCGATGATGTCGCCCAGGCCGGGGCCGACGTTTGAGATCGCGGTCGCGGCGCCGGAGACGGCGGTGACGAAGTCGAGGCCGAGGAAGCCCAGGCCCAGGGCCAGGACCGCGAAGCTGGCGGCATAGAGGAAGAAGAAGCTCATCACCGATTCCGCGACCCGCTCGGGAATCGGCCGCTTGTTGTAGTAGGCGATGAAGACTCCGTTGGGCTGCAGGAGCTTCCTGAGCTGCACCAGCGCGGTCGCATGGACGACCTGGAAGCGGAAGATCTTGATCCCGCAGGTCGTCGAGCCGGCGCAGCCGCCGACGAACATCAGCACGAAGAGGATCGACATCGCGTAGCCGCCCCAGGCGCCGAAGTTGGTGGTCGAATAGCCGGTCCCGGTCATCACCGAGATGGTGTTGAAGGCGGCGTAGCGCAGCGCCCCGGTGGCGTCCTCCATCTGGCCGGTCCGGTAGAGCCAGAAGGCGACGCTGAGGATCCCGAAGGCCAGGATCATGAGCATCCATTGGACCTGGCTGTCCTTGAAGATCACCAGGGGCCGGCCCTGCGCGGCGCGCAGGTAGAGCACGAAGGGGATGCTGCCAAGCACCATGAAGAGGCAGATCGCCCAGTCGATCGCCGCGCTGTCGTAGTAGCCGATCGAAGCGTCCCGGGTCGAATAGCCGCCGGTCGCGATCGAGGTCATGGCGTGGGCGACGGCGTCGAAGCCGGACATGCCCAGCAACCAGAGCACGATGGCGCCCAGCGCGGTGAGGGCGACGTAGACGAAGCCGATGCGGCCCGCCAGTTGCGCCGCGCGCGGCATCACCTTGTCGGTCTCGAAGGCCTCGACCCGGAAGAGCTGCATGCCGCCGACCTGCAGGATCGGCAGGATGGCGACCGCCATGACGATGATGCCGATGCCGCCCAGCCACTGCAGGATCGCGCGCCACAGCAGAATCCCGGGCGGCGCATAGTCGAGGCCGATGATTACCGTCGAGCCGGTGGTCGTGACCCCCGACATGGACTCGAAGAAGGCGTCCGTGTAGCTGAGCTCGAGGCCGGAGAAGGCGAGCGGCAGGGCGGCGAAGGTCGCGATCACCAGCCAGGCCAGGTTGGTCATCAGGAAGGCCTGACGCAGGCTGAAGCTCTTCCAGCCGGCGCGGGTGGTCAGGACCATGAGCGCGCCGACGAAGAAGGTCAGGGCGGCCGAGGCGGCGAAGACCTGCCAGTCGTCGTGTCCCACGGCAACATCGACGATCGCCGGGATGATCATGGCGATCGCGAGGATGACCAGCAGGATCCCGATGATGAAGACGACCGGCCGCAGGTCGATCATGCCGTCAATCCGTGGCTGCTCCGCTCCGGAGGCCGCCGGGCGCGACCGCGGCGGTCCCGCGGCGCCCCTTCGGCTCTCCGGCGCGGGAGCATAGCAAAACCCACCGGGCCGTCGATGCCGAAATAACCCCGCTCGCTTGGGCGTTTACGGCCCGTTCGAGCTCTATCCGTAAACCTGGGTGCCGCCCTGGGGGGTGCCGACCAGGGCGAGGAACTCGCGTCGGGTGGTGGCGTTGGAGCGGAACTGGCCCAGCATGCAGCTGGTCACCATCGAGACCCCCGGCTTGTGAACGCCGCGGGTGGTCATGCACTGATGCGCCGCCTCGATCACCACCGCCACGCCGTTTGGCTCCAGCACGTCGTTGATGGTGTTGGCAATCTGGACGGTCATCTTCTCCTGGATCTGCAGCCGCCGGGCATAGGCGTCGACCACCCGCGCCAGCTTGCTGATGCCGACCACGCGGTGGCTCGGCAGATAGGCGATGTGGGCGCAGCCGATGATCGGCGCCAAGTGATGCTCGCAGTGGGACTCGAAGCGGACCTGCCGCAGCAGGACCATCTCGTCATAGCCTTCGGTCTCGGTGAAGGTCCGCTCCAGCAGGGCGCGGGGATCCGTCCGGTAGCCCGAGAAGAACTCCTCCCAGGCGCGCGCGACCCGGGCCGGCGTGTCCAGCAAGCCCTCCCGGGCCGGATCGTCTCCGGCCCAGCGCAGCAGCGTCTTCACCGCGGCTTCGGCCTCCGCCAGGCTCGGCCGCGCGGCCGCGCTCTCGAGTTCCGAGCCGCTCCGCTCCGCCTCGGCCTTGCCGTCGATCACCTGCGCTATGCTGTCGGTCACGCTCCGTCCTCTCCTTCCCGGTGCGAAGCCTGCCGGCTGCGGCCTGTTCCCGGCGCCGCCGGTCAGTTCAGGTTGATTCTCTGGTAGGGGCTGTCCAGGGAGAAGGCCGGGATGGTCACGCTGAAGCGGCCGCCCAGGGTGTCCTCCATCTCGTAGCTGCCCATCATGATGCCAGAAGGGGTCGGCAGCGGCGTGCCGCTGGTGTACTCAAAGCTCCCGCCCGGCTCGAGCACGGGCTGCTCGCCGACCACGCCGGCGCCCCTGACCTCCTGAACCTGGCCCAGGGCGTCGGTGATCTGCCAGTAGCGGTTCAGCAGCTGTACGGTCTGCTGGCCCTCGTTCTCGATCCGGACGTGGTAGGCCCAGACGTAGTGGTTGTCCTCCGGCGCGGATTGGTCGTCCAGGTAGATCGGCTCTACGGTCACCCGGATGGAACGCGTCGTTTCGCTGTACATCTGGCTGGCTTCCCAAAGTCGGCGTTCGAACCGGGAGTCTACCCCGGAACGCGGGCCCGAAGACAGACCTCTTCGGGCGCCGCGTCAAGCCCGCGCAGCGGGTCCGAATGCGGAAAATTCGATACCTCTAGGAGCCGGTCGCCTTGGACAGGCTGGGTGCCGCCGGCGCCGGCGCGGCCGCCGGATCCTCGCCCAGCTTGAGGACGGCGCCGCCGGTGGCCTCGGCGTCGGCCGGGTCGTGGGTGACCAGCAGGGTCGGCAGGCCCTCGGCGCGGGCATGGTCGAAGACGAAGCGGCGAAACCGCGCCCTGAGTGCCACGTCGAGCTTTGAGAAGGGCTCGTCCAGCAGGAGGGCGCGGGGCTCGGCCAGCAGGGTCCGCATCAGCGCGACCCGAGCCCGCTGTCCGCCCGACAGGGTGGCCGGGTCGCGGTCGCCGAAGCCATTCAGGTCGGCCTCGGCCAGGGCCTCGCGGACCCTCTGCCGCCGCGCCTTGCGGCCGCGGACCCAGGTCGGCAGGCCGAAGGCGAGGTTCTCGGCCACCGAGAGGTGCGGGAACAGCAGGTCGTCCTGGAACAGGATGCCGACCCGGCGCCGCTCCGGCGGCAGCGCCGCCAGGTCGCTGCCGTCGAGCCTGATCTCGCCGATGCTGCGGAAGGCCGGGTCGAGGGTGCCGCAGATCAGCGCCAGCAGGCTGGACTTGCCGCTGCCGCTGGGGCCCATGAGGGTGACGATCTCGCCCGGCGCCACCGCCAGGTCGAGCGGGCCCAGAAGCGGGCGGCCGTTCAGCTCCAGGCCGACCTGGTGCAATTCCAGGGCGCCGGCGAGTCTCGGCCAGGTCATTCGATCACCCTCATGTCCTTACGATGTCGGAACAGCCAGGCCGGGATCAAGAGCGCCAGGCTGAAGGCGAGCAGCGGCAGAAGGGCCTGGAAGAAGGCGTAAACCGCGATCACCCGGCGGTCGCCGCCGGCCGAGAGGCTCACCGCCTCGGTGGTCAGGGTGACGAAGCGCCCGGCGCCGGCGAAGAGGGTCGGCAGGTACTGGGCGACGCTGACCGCGAAGCCGACGGCAAGGGCGAAGAGCAGCGGCCGCAGCAGCATCGGCAGCTTGACCGTCCAGAACACCCGGCCCGGCCGGGCGCCCAGGCAGAGCGCGCTGCGAACGTAGCGCTCGTCCAGGGCGCGGAAGGGCTCGGCCAGGGCCAGGAAGACGTAGGGCAGGACGAAGAGCAGGTGGCTCCAGACCACGGCCGCCCAGCCGCCGTCGAAGCCTAGGCGCACGGCGATGACCTGGGCGCCGAAGAGGAAGGCGACCTGGGGCACCAGAAGCGGCAGGTAGAGCAGCCAGAGAATCCGGCCGGTCGGGTGCAGGCCGTGACGCTTCTCGTTCTCCAGGCAGCCGAGGACCAGGACCAGGGCGATCGCCGCCGCGGCCAGCCCGACCAGCAGGGTGGTGCCGCCGGCCCAGACCAGGCCGTCCGTCTGGCGTAGCCAGTTGTCGAGGCTCCACTCCGCGGGCAGCGCCTCGGGATAGCGCCAGCGCCGGGCGAAGGACCAGACCGCCAGGCCCAGCATCCCGGCGATCGAAAGGCCGAAGCAGAGCGCGACCAGGGCTGCGACGCCGCCCGGGAGCAGGGGGCCGGCGCGCCCGCGGCCGCCGGCGAAAAGCCAGCGGCGGCCGAGCCGGACCGCCAGGCGCTCGCCCAGATGCCAGAGGCCGAGCGCGGCCGCCACCAGGAGCAGCTGCAGGGTCGCCCCGGCGGCGCCGAGGAAGCGCAGGCTCAGCTCCGGATCGTGGAACCAGCGGAAGACCAGCACGGCCAGGGGCGGCGGGGTCGCGGGCGCCAGGATCATCGCCATGTCGACCACCGACAAGGAATAGGCGATCACGGCGTAGATCGGCAGGCGGATCTGCGGGTAGATCGCCGGCAGCACGGTCTTGATCCAGGCCATGGCCGGGCCGTAGCCCAGGGTGCGGGCCACCGCCAGGCGCTGGTCGGCGCGGGTTTGGCCGATCGCGCCCAGCATCATCAGCAGCAGGAAGGGCAGCTCCTTCAAGGTCAGGCCCAGGGCCAGCGCCAGGCCGTAGGGGTCCTGAACGATGGCCAGGTCGAGGGGCCGCTCCCAGCCGGTCAGGCCGGGCGAGACCAGGCGGGCGAGCCAGCCGCTGGGCGCGATCAGGAAGGCCAGTCCGATCGCCAGGGCGACGTGCGGCATGGCCAGCAACGGCGCCAGCAGGCGGCGGAGCAGGAAGAAGGCCCGGGTCTTGTAGCAGGTCGCCAGGAAGCCGACGGCGAGAACGAAGGTGGCCAGGCTCGCCAGGAGCCCGCTGACCAGGGTCAGGCGCAGGCTGCTGCCCAGCCCGGGGTGGGCGGCCAGCTCGAACCAGGGCCTCAGGCCGAAGCTCTCGCCGCCCAGGGCCGGAAGGTAGCCGAAGGCCGGCAGCCAGGTGCCGATCAGCCCGGCGGCGATCGGCCCCAGGAACAGCAGCAGAGTTGCGACCGGGACCGCCCGCAGCCAGCGGCCGCGCGCCGGGGCCGCCGCCCCGGCCAGGGTCAGCGGCTGTAGCGCGCCAGCCATTCGGCCTCGATCTTGGTCATCCAGGAGGGGTGCGGCTCCGGCAGGACCGGGCCCAGCGCGTCGGGGGGCAGTGTCGCCGGCCCTTTGGGCAGGGCGTCGAAGAGGCGGCGCTGATCGGGCGTCAGCTTGGCCAGGTCGAGCACGGTGTCGTCGCCCCAGACCTCGCTGCTCTGCTTGCGGGCCTGCGCCTCCGGGCTCAGCAGGAAGTTGGCCACCACCATGGCGCCTTCGACGTTGCTGGCGTTGTAGGGAATGGCGACGAAGTGGGTGTTGCCGATCGTGCCCTCGGGGAAGACGAAGACCCGCGCGCTTTCGGGCAGCTGCCCGTCGGCGATCAGGGAGGAGGTCTCCGAGGGGTGGAAGGAGAGGGCGATGTCGATCTCGCCGTCATTGAGCAGCTGACGCTGGGCCGGGCCGCTGGCCGGGAAGGACTCGCCGTCGCGCCACATGAAGGGATGCAGGGTCTCGAGATAGCGCCACAGCGGCGTGGTCACCGCCCGGAACGTGGCCTCGTCCGGCACCTCGGCCTGCAGCACGGCGGGATCCTCCGCGAGCTCGATCAGCGCCTGCTTCAGAAAGGTCGAGCCGAGGAAGTCCGGCGGGGCGGGATAGGTGAAGCGGCCCCGGTTGATGGCGCTCCAGACCGCCAGAGCCGCGGCGTTCTGCGGCGGGGCCTGGATCCGGGCGCTGTCGTAGACGAAGTTGAACTTGGCCATGCCCCAGGGCGCTTCCAGGCCGTCGGTGGGGACGGTGAAATCGACCAGGGTGGTCGGCTTGCCCACGAAGTCGACCAGGGCGTGGTTCGGCAAGTCTTCGACGAAGGGCCCGTGGAGCAGCCCCTGCGCCTTCATGGCGGCGAAGTTCTCGCCGTTGATCCAGATCAGGTCGATCGTACCGCCCTCCGCCCGCCCGGCGGTCTTCTCCGCCAGGACCCGGGACACCGCCTCGGCCGTGTCGGTCAGCTTGACGTGGCGCAGGGTGACGCCGTGGTCCTCGGCGACCCGGCTGCCGACCCAGGTGATATAGGCGTTGATCCGCTCGTCGCCGCCCCAGGCGTTCCAGAACACCGTCTGGCCGCGCGCCTGCTCCAGGATCGCGTTCCAGTCGGCGGCCCGGGCGGGCGGGGCGGCCTGCAGGAACAGCAGCGCGAGGGTCACGAGGGCAGCCGTCAGCCGAGCCATGGATACCTGTCCTTTCCAGATTCACAGACGCTCGGTTCCCGGCCCGGCCAGGGGAGCGTTCCGGAGGGGCGCGCGGAGAATATCCCGTGAATCCCGGCATGTCAGCCATTCTGCGGATCTCCGGAGGGCGCCGCGGCGCCGCCGGGGAAGGGATTTGCGGAGGCTTTGCGAAGCGGTCACTATGCAGTCCAGAACCGTCCGACGAAGGGACAGCCGACAGAGAGGGGGATCAATATGTCGGTCTCGAACGGGGAGGACAGGCCGCCCGAAATGGGCAAAGAGGCGGCCGGCCGCAAGGGGGTCGGCCCGAAAAGCAACGGCCAGAAGGGCAAAGGCCGGATCAACGGCGGGGGCCTCAACGGCGGTGGGCCGGTCGACGGCCAGACGATGCCGTCGATCATCGGGCCGGACGTCATCGTCGTCGGCGATCTGCAGAGCCAGGGGCCGGTTCAGATCGAGGGCCGGATCGAGGGTGACGTCGATTCGCCGGCCGTGGTCGTCGGCAAGGACGCCTATATCGACGGCTCGGTCTCCGCGGATCAGGTGCGGATCCTGGGCGCGGTGGCCGGCTGGGTCCGGGCCGCCAAGGTCTCGATCGCCGAGACCGGGCGGGTCGACGGCTGCATTCAGCACCGGGAGCTGGTTTCCGAGCGGCCGGGTGGCTGGCGGGCCCTAGGGCGCCTGATCCCCGCCTCCCTGACCGATCGGCAGCGCTGGCTGCTGGTCCGCAACCTGTCGCTGGCCATCGTGTTCCTGCTGCTGGTCTATTTCCTCGGCCACAGCGGGCGCTGGTCCTTCGTCCAGGACCTGCCCGCGGTCCTGGCGCCGGTGCTGGGCGACCAGAACGTCGTCGCCTTCCTGGCCTTCGGCTTCCTGGTGCTGCTTGGCTATGCCGGGGCCCGGGCCCAGCTCGCGGCGGACGGCAGCCTGCGCCGCCGGCTGGTGGACCTGGAGCGCAAGCTGGCGCAGCTGCGTCGCAGCGGGGCGCCGCGCAGCGCGGGGCCGGCCAAGGCCGCCGAGTCCGCGGCCCTGGCCGAGCTGACCGAGCGCTTGACGGCGATGGAGCGGCGCTTCGCCGGGCTCGCCGGAGAGGGTCCGGCCGCGACCCTGGGCCTGCCGGCCAAGTCCGCCGGCCGACCCCGGCACCGGCAGACGTCGCAGCGCGGCGCCGGCTCCTGATCCCGGCGCGGGTTCGGCTCAGACGAGACCTGCCTGCGGTCCCGTCCGGCCGGATGTATCCGCTACCACGCAGAGGCCCGTTGCGACATCAGCTTCGGGGCGCTTTGCCGGTACCCCGCGGCGGGATGTCAGTCGTCTCCGGCCGACGGCTGGCCGCGCTTGGAAGATCCCTGACCCTTGCGCGCGCCAGCGGCGCGGGTCCCGGCCTCCGCGGTGGTGTCCGAGGCCTTGCCGACCGGCTTGCGGCCGCCGAAGGCGACCGCCTGGCTCGGCCGGCGCAGCACGCCTTCGAAGTGGGCGTCCGGCTCGATCACCACGTCGTCGTGGACCAGGACGTCGTCGCTGATCAGCTTCGCCGTGCTGGCCACGGTCAGCTGCTTGGTCTCGACGTTGCCGTCGTAGGCGCCTTCGATCAGGATCCGCTCGGCCAGGACGTTGCCCTGCATCGACCCGCCCTCGAGGATCGTGAGGGCATGGCATTCGATGTCGCCCTCGACCTCGCCGCCGATCTGCAGCTCGCCGTCTTCGTCGAGTTGAAAAAAGCCGCGGACCACCACTCGGTCGAGCGAGGTCTCGCGGCGCCGGGGCTCGCCGTCCTTCGGCGCTCCCAGCTTCAATCCGGCCTCGGACCCCTTGCCGCTGCCGTCGATATTGGACTTGTCTATCTTGGAAGAGAACATCTGCGGTCACCCCGTGTCGGCCGGGCCGGTCTCAACCGGTCTGCCGGCCTGATTTGCCAGATTTGGCCAAGGCTCGCCGAGCCGGCCTCAGGGGGCACCCCCCGCGGTCCGATCCCCGAAACCTGCTGCTGCCGTCGCTCGCCCGGGCCGAGCCGTCAGGCTCCGGCCCGCACGCTACGCCGCGGTGAAGACCGACCGGACAGGCGGCGCGCCGCTGCGGCGCCGCCCGGCCGGCGAAGATCTCCGGACGCCCCGAGCGCTAGCCGTTCGAGCGGCCGCTGCCCCGGGAGCTGCCGTTGCCTCGCGCCGAGTCCTTGGCCTCGGCGGCGTTAGGGCGCCGGAGCTGGCCTTCGAAGTGGCTGTCCGGCTCGATCACCACGGTGTCGTAGACCAGGATGTCGTTGCTCACGACCTTGGCGTGGCTGGCCAGGGTGAAGTGGTTGGTCGAGATGTTGCCGTTGAAGGTGCCCTTGACGATGACCGATTCGGCGTTGACGTCGCCGCTCATGGTGCCGCTTTCCATGACGTGCATCGCGTGGCACTTGATGTTGCCTTCGACGTTGCCGCCGATCTGCAGCTCGCCGTCCTCGGTCAGGGTGAAGGCGCCGCGGATGACCACCTTGTCGAGGGAGGTCGCGACACCCGCCTGGCCATTGGTCCGCGGCTTTCGGTCCGCGGCGAGGCCGTTCTCCTTGATCGGCGATGCGGGGTAGGGGTTGCTGGACGACTCGGCCTTCTCGCCAGTCGCGGGAGTGTCGGTGTTGGACGCCATGATTCCTCCAGGCATGAGCGAGGCGTAGAGTTTTGGTCGTCCAATATATGGCTAAAGACATACCCTTTTGGGTTGAAGCATCTCTTGCCCTAAAGCGACCGCAACACCGCGCCTTCCTTGAGATGAGAGCTGGGCGAAACTTGGCATCGCCGCCATTAAGACCGAGTAAAATCTGGAATGCAGGATAAATTCTCTGCAACCGATGGTCGTTCGACCGGGGCTCAGCACCCCGCAGACTCGTCGGACTTCGACCAGTTGCCGTCCTCGTCACAGGCATAGGACCCGGCGCGCTCGCCGTCGCGCAGGATCACCCGGCGGAAGCCGACCGGCCAGTAGACCAGGGAGTCGTTCGGCTCGAAGAGCGAGAGCAGAAGCTCGCCCTCGGCCGGGTCGTCGCAGGGGGCCCCGACGCCGTTGCTCTGCCGGCGCCGTTCGATCTGGCCCGGCGGGGCGCCGCCCGCGCCGTACTTGACCAGGATTGCCTGGTCGCCGCCGGCGGGATCCGGCCGCCGTGCGCTCGCCGCCAGGCCCCGGCTCCGTCGTGCCAGCTGCCAGCCCTCGTCCTCGGCGCCATAGGCCGGCAGGGGCGCACGCGCCTCTTCGAGCGAGAAGGGGGCGATGAGGCGGGCGACCTGGCGGCCGAGGTCCTCGACCTCTTCCGGTGCCAGGACCTGCGTTTCGGGTCGGGCGGGCGCGGAGGCGGCGTCCGGAGCGGGGAGCGGGGCTTGTGCCGGCATCCTGAGGTAGGGCTCCGTGGACTCCGGCGGCGCGCTGTCCGGCGCCCTCTGCCGGCCCTCCGCCTGGGGGGTCGGGCTCCGGAGGGCGATCGCGACCGGTGCCGGGTCGGGATCCCGCGGTGGGGGCCGGTCGGGGGCGCCGTCCGGCTTCGGGATCTCCAGGACCGGCTCGGCCCCGGGCGCCTGCTCAGGCACCGCGAGGAACGCGAGCTCCGGCTCCGGGGCCGCTGGCGGCCCCTGTGGGGCCTCGTGCTCGAGGGATTCCTCCAATCCCGCCGACGCATCCGGGGGTGCCGGCGAGGCCTCGACCTGGGGCGGTGGCGCCGGCGGGTCTGCGGCGGGCGGCGCCGCGGGGGCGAGGTCGGCGAGGATTGATTCCGCCGAATCCTTGGGCGTTGGTGGGACGCGCGGCCGCAGGGCAGGCCGAATCGGCGGCGGTGCCGGTGGCAGGTCGCCAGCCGCCGCCGCAGCCCCGACCGCCTTCTGGGCCTCCGCCGCCGGGGCCGGCTCTGCGGCGGGCACGGGCGGCGGGGCACCGGGCGCCGCCGCGGCTTGGCCCCCGGCAGGGTCATGGTCCGCCGGGGCGGCCTTGAAGACCGGCGCCGCCGCGTCCGCGGCGGGCTCCGCTCCCCCTGGGCTCTCTGCCGGCTCGGCCTCTGGGAGGGAGTCCTCCTCCGGCGCCGCCTCGGGCAGGGCTTGCGCCACCGCCGCCAGCAGCTGCAAAGGAGCCGGCGTCGGGCCGGATGCCGCTGCCGCGCCCGAGGCGGACTCCGCTTCCTCTTGGCTCTCTTCCGGCTCGGCCTCGGGGGCGGAGTCCGCCTCCGGCTCTGCCGCCGCTGCGGCCTGCGTCTCTGCCGGAAGCGGCTTCCAGAGGGCCGGCGTCGGGCCGGCTGCCGCCGCGTCCGAGGCGGACGCCGTTTCCTCTTGGCTCTCGTCCGGCTCGGCCTCGCAGGCGGGGTCCTCATCCGGCGCTGCCGCAGGTGCGGCCTGCGCCTCCACCGGAAGCGGCTCCGAGGGGGCCGGCATCGGGCCAGCCGCCGCCGCGTCCGAGGCGGGCGCCGCTTCCTCTTGGCTCTTTTCCGGCTCGGCCTCGGGAGCGGACTGCTCCTCCGGCTCTGCCGCCGCTGCGGCCTGCGCCTCCGCCGGAATCGGCTCCGAGGGGGCCGGCGTCGGGCCGGCTGGCGCCGCGTCCGAGGCGGACGTCGCTTCCTCTTGGCTCTCTTCCGGCTCGGCCTCGGGGGCGGGGTCCTCCTCCGGCTTTGCCGCAGGTGCGGCCTGCGTCTCTGCCGGAATCGGCTCCGAGGAGGCCGTCGTCGGGCCGGCCGGCGCCGCCGGCGCGGCTGCCGCCTCTGCGTTGGCATCGTCCTCGGGGTCTTCCTTCGCGACGAGTTCGGCGGGCTCGCCGTCCGCGCCCGACTCGCTCGGCGGGAGCTCGCCGAGGGCGGCCTGGCGCAGCAGGGCGAGGGTCTCCTCGTAGCCCCGCTCCTTGGCCAGGAGCATCGGCATCTCGCCGGCGAGGTTGCGTTCCGCCAGGTCGGCACCGGCGGTCAGCAGGGCGCGGACGATCTCGGTCCGCCCGCGCCGGGCGGCCTCGATCAGCGGCGTGCTGCCGTCGCCGCGGGCGGCGCTGGGATCGGCCCCGCCGGCGAGCAGCAGCTCCACCAGGCGCTGGGCGCCGCGGTCGCTGGCCAGCAACAGCGGGGTCTCGCCCTCGGCGTTGCAGCGGTCGGGATCCGCCCCCGCGCCCAGCAGCAGCTCGGCGATCTCGACCCGCAGGCCGGCGATCGCCAGGGTCAGGGCGGTCATGCCCTCGGGCGCGTCGGCGTCGGGGTCGGCGCCGGCCAGCAGCAGGCGGCCGACGATCTTGGTATCGCCCTTGGCGATGGCTTCGACCAGGGCGCTGTCGCCTTCGGAGAAGCGCCAGGCGGCCATGGTCTCGGCGGCCAGGCGGTCGGACTCCGCGGCGGCGGCGGAGCGGGCGAAGCCGCGCTCCGGGCTGTCCTCGCCCTCGCCCGGGCGCTGCAGCTCGCCGCGGAACAGGCACTCGGGCTCGATCAGGACCTTCTCGTAGGCGGTGATCCGGCCGCCGATGACCACGGCGTCTTTGGTCGCGGTGAAGACGCTGGTCTCGACGTTGCCGCAGAAGTTGCCCTGGATCACCACCCAGTCGGCCCGGATCGTCCCCTTGACGGTGCCGCCGGGCGGCACGATCAGGGCGTGGCAGGTGAGATCGCCCTCCAGGACGCCTTCGATCTGCAGCTCGCCGTCCTCGCTCTGCGAGAAGGGGCCGCTGATCATCACGTCGCGGAAGGAGATGACCGTGCGCTGCCTGCGCTGCGGCGGGTCGTGACCCAAGGGGCGTCTCCTGCTCTGCCCGGACGCCGGGCGGAAAGGCCAGAAGTGCCGCCATGCTTAGGGGTTCGAGGTTAAGAAGTCCTTCCGCTGA